>JAWKUA010000010.1 GCA_041398785.1 Planctomycetaceae bacterium
GACGGCAATGACGACGAGGACTTCAGTCAGTGAAAATCCGTCTCTGGCAGAACGCTTGATATCCGATGCCGGTGATTCGCAGGGCCATGACGGCGCGCCGCGGGTTGTTTTTCGTCTGCGGCAAACGGAGCGAGAGGATGAAACGGATCTTCTCGTGCTTTTAGTCATCTGCGATTGCTTCCAGGCCGCGGGCTGCGGCGAATCCTGCTGCTCCGGCAAGCAGCATGGAATTGACGGTAAGGAAGAAGAACTGTCCCGCCGAGCACTTGCCGAACAGAGGAAAGTTTCGCATCCCGGAAGTGAGCTGGCTTTCGTCGGGATGACGCTGAGCTTCCGTCTCAGACCACTTCAACAGTCCGAACGCGGCAACATTCGCGGCAAGAAGGACGGAAAGGATTCTGAGGAGCAGCCATTGGTTCGCACCGGAAAAAGCACGTTCAATCCAGTCGAAAAATCTCGTTCGGCGGAGCCTCGACGAAACCCTGTGATCAATGCTTTCGAGCGTTTCTGCTGCCACTGCCGCGACCATCGAATCCGGATGCTTCGGGTGATCAGTAGAGTCGGATTCCGAATCTGATTCCGTTAAGCTTTCTGCAGAACCGTGTTCGTGAGGGCAGGCCTGGACATGCGGTTGCCGAGTTGTCTCCGGTTCCATCGCGCGACTGTCAGCCCACCTGTCGAGCACTTCGGAGGGACACGCACGATCCGGGTGGCTGCCGGACCGTTCAGCCGTCCATGCTTCAACGACGTCCGCAAGTCCCGCCATGTGGAATAATCCAGGGACTTCAATGGCGTGCTTCCAGTCGCGATCCTCATCCGTTCGGACTTTGTCATCAGGACCAAGCTCACCGCCCGCGACGAGCAGCACCAGCTCCCGAAACGACACTGGTCCACACTCCAGGCCCGAATGTCGATAACGATACGTCATCTTCGATAACCCCCGCCATGCCTGCACGTGCGTTGTATGACGGTCTTTTGAACTGAAGCATGACCGACCGTGAAGCAGCAATCCGCGAATGACATACATCGTAGTCGGGAAGCTGCGATTCTACAAAGTTTCCTGAGCGGAACGCTCCATTGGCACCTCCGGCGCGGCCTGACGCCTGTCTCCCAAGTCACATCGATCCGTAATCAGCCGCAAGAGCAGCACGATGAATAGCTGCCCGTTCGCGAGCACGCAGCGCAGGCGGTGTGCTTCGGGGTAGTCACGATCAGATTCGCACCCTCACAGCGCTGACGATCCGCTTGCGCAGAACTTCCTCGGCTTCCATCGCCAGGAAGTTGCGGTAGTACATCGACGTCGGCTTCATGAACGTTTCAGACAATCCCATCACCGGCACTTCGACAGGAAAGCCGCCTGCCTGCCACACGCCGCGTTTGATGTCGTCGGCTCGCTGGCGGAAGTGAGCGTGGCAACTGATGAGGTCGTTCCACGTGTTCAGGATGCCGATCACCGGCTTACCTGCGAATTCCTCAGTATCAAACCCGGATTGCTTCTGGCGGGATCGATGCCCAAACGAACGCAGGTCATCCGGCCCCAGATAACGATAACTGCGAAGCTGCTGGGGAGTGCGGCTGGTGCGTGAGTGCATGGAACGAAGATGCCTTCAGTTGAGAAGAATGCAATTCGACGCATGCTAGCAACGACAATGAATGACCGCGATTTCCTGCCCGGAAGCTCAGCAAATTCCGTGCAGAAAGTCCCAGCCCTGTCCGCCGGTCGCCGGCACAAAGAAGCACCGCCAGAGCGCTTAATCGACAGCCCCCTGGCAGCTCGGCAGTTTCCGAAGGACCGCAAATGTGCCGCGGCCGAAGCGTTGATTTTCAAAAATCCGCCGAATTTCGCGCCATACGCCGCTGACGCTGCACACCTGAGAGTGTGATTCGTCGAAACGACGGCTTTTCCACCTCCCAATCCGTGTGAGCAAGGAATCCCCGATGATCGACGACAGCAGTCAGGTTATCCGACACGGGCAGGATGATGGCGACCCGGATCGTATTGAACCCAGGCGTGAGGGGGCCGCTGACGGAATGATTCTGCGACATCTTTCCATGTTTCTACGCGGGCGCGATCAGGCTAAGATAGCATTCGATCCCGGCCAACTTTTCGATCGCTGACCAGCAGTTTCAAATGCCTCACCCTGACCCAATCACACGATTCGTACAGATTTGTGACCCGAATGAAGCCCTGTCTCCAACCGATCAAAGGTTTGTCGATTTTTCTGAGGCACGCGGCACAGACGTGGTCCGGGTCATCGAACGCCAGTTGAGGAGAGCGGGCGAGAAACCCGAGCGGTTGCTGTTTGCCGGGCACCTTGGCATCGGTAAGAGCAGTCTTCTGAAACGGCTGCAGGCCAGACTTGAGAAGGAGTCCGATTCCAGCGGACGCTTTGTCGTCGTCTGGGTTGATACGACGAAGCAGCTGGATCCGAACGATCTCGACTTTCCGGATCTGCTGGTTTTGATTGCGGCCGAGGCACAGCGCACTCTGAAGGCGGCCAAACTTCCGGGTTTCACTGAACCGTCGATCCGTCTGAAGAACCTTTGGGACTCCTGCCGCGAACTGTTCGGCAGCAAGGTCAGACTGACACAGGCGGATATCGATGTTCCGTTTGGTGTGCTGACACTGGAGCTGCGGAACCAGCCGAACGCACGGGCGAAGCTTCGGGAAGCGATCGAAAACGTTGCGACCGAATTGCTCTTCGCGTTCAATGAACTGCTACGAGATGCGAGCGCTGCGATCAGGAATTCAGGCGGCGGCGGTCTCGTTCTGATTGTGGACGGCTTGGAAAAAATGAGTCGCCGCGAAATTGCGGACGGTCTGAATTCGCACGACAGGTTGTTCATTCACCGCAGCGCCCAGCTCGCAAGCGTTGAGGCGAACGTCATCTACACCGTGCCAATTTCGCTGTACTACTCGCCGCAATGCACGGTGCTGGAGCAGGCGTTTGGGGAGTTCAATGCACCTGTCCCGATGATCAAAGTGCGGTCTGACCGGACGGCCAACGTCGCGCCTGATTCGCTGGGGATGCAAAAACTCTGGGAGATGATTGATCTGCGCTGCAAGGCGACCGATGTTGCGATCACGGACGTCTTTTCCGACGACGCGGTTTGGCAGTATCTGTGTAAGATGAGCGGCGGGCATCCCCGACACCTGTTGATGCTGCTGCGAACCGCCGCGAATCAGCTTGACGAGCTGCCGATCACGATGGACGCAGCGCAGCAATCCGTTCGTACCTACGCCAACAGCCTGCTGCGTGAGATCCCCGACGATTTCTGGACCGCGCTGCGGAAATTTGACGAGCCGCGGGACGAGATCCCTCGCGACGATATTCATCAGAAGATGCTCTACTTTCTGCACGTCTTCGAGTACCAGAACGGCCGCCCCTGGTACGAAGTTAATCCCGTAATCCGAACACTGGAACGGTATCGCGATGCTTGAAGTTGCCATCGATCCGTTCAACGCGACACACCAACCGCACAACGCGGACGAGACGTTTCTCGCACTGTCGCGAGCGATTCAGCGGGCTGACGGTTTCACGCTGCTGATTGTTGTCTGCAACGAACCTGTTCAACAATGGGAGCTGCTCCACCAACTGGATGCCGTTCTTGCGGAGCCGGCGTTGCGAGTGTCCGTCCCGACCGATTGTGACGATGTGTTGCCGGTCGTTGAGTCGTCACTTCCGAACGACCGGGCGGTGTCAGCAGTCATTGTGACGGAACTCGCGGCGGGGATTCGTTCCGAGAGTCCGCAGGACGCGAAGCTGCAGGCATTGAATCACCGTCGCGAAGAATGGCGAGCTCAGGTGCCGTTTCCAGTCGTGTTCTGGATTCCGGAATACCTGTTGCAGCCGCTGGCTTTGCAGGCTCCGGATTTTCTGGACTGGCGCAGCGGGACATTCTTGTTTCTCAAGCCGCTCGCTACGGCACGGGATTATCGCACTGGCACGTCCGACCACTCGCCGGAAGTCTGGCGGCTTACGCAGTCCGAGCGTCTGCAGCGAATGGAGCAACTTCGCGAGTTGCTGGCCGCTCTTTCCGGCCGCTCCGATCACCCGCGTGATCCCGCAGCCATCCGCTGGTTGCTGGAACTGGCTGCGCATCACCAGCAACTGGGTCAGCTACAGGAATGTGTGGAAATCGCGCGGGACCAGGTTCTGCCGAATGTACCATCTGACGATGCTCGCAACCGCGCGTACGCCTGCAGCCTGATCGCGGACGTGCTTCAGGCTCGGGGCGAGCTGGACGAGGCACTCCGCATCCGCCGCGAGGAACAACTGCCCGTCTACGAGCGGCTCGGCGACGTCCGCGCGAAGGCGGTCACGCAGGGGAAGATCGCGGACGTGCTGCAGGCTCGGGGCGAGCTGGACGAGGCCCTCCGCATCCGCCGCGAGGAAGAACTGCCCGTCTACGAGCGGCTCGGCGACGTCCGCTCGAAGGCGGTCACGCAGGGGCAGATCGCGGACGTGCTGCAGGCTCGGGGCGAGCTGGACGAGGCCCTCCGCATCCGCCGCGAGGAACAACTGCCCGTCTACGAGCGGCTCGGCGACGTCCGCGGAAGGCGGTCACGCAGGGGAAGATCGCGGACGTGCTGCAGGCTCGGGGCGAGCTGGACGAGGCCCTCCGCATCTGCCGCGAGGAAGAACTGCCCGTGTTCGAGCGGCTCGGCGACGTCCGCTCGAAGGCGGTCACGCAGGGGATGATCGCGGACGTGCTGCAGGCTCGGGGCGAGCTGGACGAGGCTCTCCGCATCCGCCGCGAGGAAGAACTGCCCGTCTACGAGCGGCTCGGCGACGTCCGCGAGAAGGCGGTCACGCAGGGGAAGATCGCGGACGTGCTGCAGGCTCGGGGCGAGCTGGAGGAGGCCCTCCGCATCCGCCGCGAGGAACAACTGCCCGTCTACGAACGGCTCGGCGCGACGCGTGATCTACTGGTCTGCCGCTGGTGGATAGCGACGTACCTGCTCAGCGAAACGCCCCCGGCGACCGGGACGAGGCGGCGGAACTGCTGCGTCAGGCTCACGCGGCGGCGGAGAAGATGGGCATTCCGGAAGCGGAACGAATCCGCGAAATCCAGAAACGGGAAGGGTTCTGAGGTCTCACACAAAGGCACGAAGGCACAAAGGAGGGCTGACGGAAATGACAGACTTTCCGTCAGAAAAATCTTCGTGCCTTTGTGCCTTCGTGTGAGATCCTTTTCCGAGGAAGTAGCGTATGAACGATGAATTAGAGCGGATTGCCACGGACGTCGTGGATTCAGCGATGCAGCTGCACATCGCACTCGGGCCGGGCTTGCTTGAGTCGGTTTACACCGTGCTGCTCGAACACAAACTGAAAGAACGTGGCTATCGCGTGGAGCCGCGAGTATCCTGTTCCTGTTGAATTCGAAGGCGTGCGGTTTGAGGTTGGATTTCGGGCCGACCTCATCATCAACGGCTGTTTCATCGTCGAATTGAAGTCCGTGGAAAAACTCTTTCCGGTCCACGGAAAGCAGTTGCTGACGTACCTGAAGCTGACCGGTTGCCGCCTCGGACTATTGATCAACTTCGGCGAAGAACTGCTGAAGAATGGAATCAAGCGCGTGGCGAATTAACTGACTTCGCGTGACGGCGGTCACGCCGGGGCAGATCGCCGACGTGCTGCAGGCTCGTGGCGAACGGGACGAGGCGGCGGAGCTGCTGCATCAGGCTCACGCGGCGGCCGAGCACCCTGGGATTCCCGAAGCCAGTCAGATCCGCTCAATCCAGCAGCGGGACGGGCTGGAAGTGGTGGCCACAGATGCACGCTGATAACCGCAGATGACCGGGGCGACACGGGACTCGACTCTTTCCTGATCTGTGTTCATCCGTGCGCATCTGTGGCACCAGGAAGCGATGCAAAGTCCCAAGGGCTCGATCGACTACTCCAGCCCCAGAGCGGCCAGGATGGCGGGTTCGTTGTTGTCGACGACGACTGGTGGGTTGGCGTACGGTGTCACGGTGACTCCGGCGGGGTGCAGTTTTCTTGCGTGCAGGTCCGGATTGTTGGAGTGATAGGCCACGGTCAGGTCGGGGTCTTTGAGCTGGTGGCCGGTCAGGACACAGGCGACTCGATCACTGGCGGCGATGGTGCCGTCCTCCCGGAGTTTGCGGAGTCCGGCGATGGTGGCTCCGCTGGCTGGTTCGCAGCCGAAGCCGTTGGCGGCGATCAAAGCGCGGGCGTCGACGATTTCCTGATCGCTGGCACTGCGAACGACGCCGTCGCAGACACTGATGGCTCGCAGTGCCTTGACCAGATTGACGGGGCGATTGATTTCGATGGCGGTGGCCAGCGTGCTGGCTCGGCGATCTTCGGCGTCCATTGTGTCATAGAATTGGCCGATGATGTCGCGGTCGGCGTGGCCGGCGTTCCAGTTCAGTTCGCTGTCGTTGACCAGTTCGTCCAGCGTGCTGGCTCCTTCTGCATTGATGATCGCCAGGCGGGGAATGCGGTCGATCAGGCCGAGTTCCTTCAGTTCCAGAAACGCTTTTCCGAAGGCGCTGCAGTTTCCAAGGTTGCCGCCGGGGACAATGACCCAGTCGGGGACTTCCCAGCCGAGCCCTTCGAGGACTCGCAGCATGATCGTCTTCTGACCTTCCAGTCGGAACGGATTGACGCTGTTGCACAGATAGATGGGATGCTTTTCGCAGATCTCGCGGACTCGCGCGAGAGCGTCGTCGAAGTCGCCGCGGATCTGCAGCGTCTTTGCTCCGTAGTCCAGCGCCTGCGACAGTTTGCCGTAGGCGATCTTGCCGCTGCCGACGAAGACAACGCACTGAAAGTGGCCGGAGACTCCGGCATAGATCGCCAGCGACGCACTGGTGTTGCCTGTGGAGGCACAGGCCGTCATCTTGGCTCCGACCATGCGTGCGTGAGTCGACGCGGCGGTCATACCGTTGTCTTTGAAGCTGCCGGACGGGTTCAGGCCTTCGTACTGCAGGAACAGCGTTCCGGGGTTCATGCCGACGATTGAGCCCAGCCGGTCGTTTCGCTGCAGGATCGTCTGCCCTTCGCCGATGGTGACGATCTGCGATTCGGGTGCGAAGCCGAGCAGTTCGCGAAACCGCCAGACGCCGCTGAAGTCGAGCGGATTCAGTCGCGTCGACCAGCGGCTTTGGAATTCCGACAGCGACGCGGGGACGGGAATACGGTCCCAGTCGTAGCGAGCATCGAGCAGACTTCCGCAGGCAGGACAGGACGTCAGCACCTGGCCGATGTCGTAGGTGGCCAGGCAAGCGGGATGGATGCACTGCTGGAAAGCGTGTGGTGCGGCGGCGTTCAATGCTCAGTGTTCAAAGTTAAGGGTTTGAATGAATAAATGGTCGCACTTCCGCGGCAGCCAGTCGGTCGGTCTTTCGCCTGCTGCTTACTGCCACCTGTCTATGGCGTCTCGACTCTGGCCTCTCGCCTCCTGCCGCGGCCGCTTATTCGCTGGCGTAGCGTAGGCTGGGAAGCAGGCTGACGCCAGACGCGTGGTGCTCAATTGCGTGCGCCGCCCAGCCGGCCAGCCGGGCCATTCCGATTGCCAGAGAAATACGTTCCGGTGGAACATCGAGCAGCGCCAGCAAGCGGGCGGCGGTCCAGTCCATCGTCGGATACTGCTGCTGGTCATTTTCCATCAGACGTTCCAGCCGTGCTGCGGCCGCTTCCATCCGGACTCGCGTGGCACAGCCCAGCAGTTCGCGGCAGTGAGCCTTCAGGATTCGCGGGCGGGGATCGTCGTTGGCGCCGGAGAATCCGAACGGCATACCTCGCGACTTGCGGCTCTTCCACCAGACTTCAGCGTGCTGCGGCGATGGAAAGGAACTCAGTTTCTCCGCGGTCCACTGGTACGGATCGTTGTGCAACTGAGCCACGAACAACGACGCGGAGGCTCGCAGGGCACAGACGACATCGTTGACGGTGCTGCCGACGACTCGGGCCGCGAAGCATGCCGGACGCATTTCGGTCAGGCACTGGCAGGTCAGCACGGCGTTCATGGCCGCTTCTTCCCGCGGCGACGGTGGCCGCTGGTCGCTGCGAAGCACCTGCAGCAGTGAACCGGCGAACGACAATCCCCCGCCATCCTGTGGATCGGTGGCTCGCCCGTCATCCAGCGGCTGGCCGAATGCCACCGAAAACAGCACTGGCAACTGAGCCAGAACCCGCCAGACTCGGGAATGAGTCGCGCCGGTGGTCCGGTCGGCCGGCGTGGGATCGAAGTAGGAAATCAGCGAAATCGACAATGGCAGCAGGTCCAGAGGCCGGGTCCGCAGAGGCAGCCCGGCAACCGTTTCGGAGGCGGTCGGCTCTACGACAGCCGATTCGCTCATGACCGCGCAGGCGTCGGAAAGTTCTTCCAGAGTCGGCAGGTCACCGTTCAGCAGCAGCCAGATGACGCTTTCGAACGAGTGCTCATTCGCCAGCTCGCACACGTCAATTCCGCAGAAGCGAATCTGCTGATCGCCGAAGCTGATCAGGTCGGATTCTGCGCAAATGACGTCCGACAATCCCGAACCTGTCGGGCCGTTGGGAGCCGCGATATCGGCGACCAGCCGGCGAAGTCCGTTCGCCAGATGGGATGTTGAGAGCAGAGGCCGATCCATGTCACCAGAATCCTTTCCCGGAATCATCCCGCACAAAGCCTGCCTTACGCGGCGGCGGCTGATCAGCGTGCCGCGATCGTCGGGAAGCTCCGTGACGTCAGCACGAGTGCTCGCCTACGGGGGCACTCGGACGGTCGTGAGTCTACTGCGATCATGCACGAAGTGAAACCGAGCGGTCGATCGGAAGACGCCCGACTGCAGTTCAGGAAATTTCGGTGAGTTGAGGAATTCAGGAGTTCCGGGCGCAAAGAAAAGGCGTTCGCTCGTGAATTGAACGAGCGAACGCCGGCGAGGAATGGATTCCGCTGGAACGACTTACTTCATGAAGAAATCCGTTGGCCCGCGAAACGTATAGTACGGATACTGATACATCGCGGCGGGGGCTTCTTCCGGGGGATACATCAGGCCGTCCGGAGTGGAATACGTGTACGAATTTCGGTGAACGGGGTGAAACGGCAAATTGCAGTTGCCCTGACAGGCACCGCCCCGGCAGGAACCGCTCTGGCACGAGCCAGCTGAATAACCGCTGTTGCACATAGGGCAGTCACCGTGAGAAGACCCGCCGTCCCAGCAGGCCTGCGGGCTTTGTCCGCGCATGATCGGCGACGACGCGCACCCCGAAATTGTCAGGCCAATCGCCCCCGATAGCAGCAGCATGAAAGCTTGTGTCCGCATCACAAAACTCCTTCTTTCCCCGCGAAGATCCCGCCAGCCGTGAACATTTGGCGTCATGGCTGACGAAAGAAAGTGTTCCCCAAACGATCGGGTCCTGCCGAAAGCCTCAACAGCGGTTGAAAACGGTCTCTGGAACTCTGAAGCCACCAGATTCGCAGGTGTCGGACAGTTCCAGACACCGTTTTCAACGCCCTGTGCATTTCAACGCACTGTTAAGAATTCCGGCGCGAAGCCTGAACGCATGAAGGTGTTATCGGCAGCAGAACCGGTCCAACATGCAGAATCCCTGCAATTCCTACAGATGTGGAATCAGGAAGTTTGAGTGAACTTGCGGAATTCCAGCCGTACAAATAGAGTCTGCCTCTGACGCCGGGTTAGCGTGACTTGAGACACCCATGTCCTAACACGCACGGCAGCAAGCACTTACAGTCCCCAAGCCGAGTCAGGGGACGACGCGGAAACCGAATTCTGAGGGAGCAGTACGGTGCATATCGCCGGTTCAACTCGCAGCCTGTGGGACATCACGAGCGCTCAGGCATGCATGCAGTTGCAGGATCTTGGGTTTGACAAGGTGGAACTCTGGATCAATGACGACTTCGACCAGTTAAAGGTCGCGGAAGTTGTTGAGGACATTGACGCCGCCGCAGCGCAATTTCGCGAGGCCAGCCGTGTGAGCCCTGTGGCCATCTTTCTTGAGCAGGAAGTTGAGCCGACGGAATTCGCGGCGATTGTGGAGTTCGCTCGAAGGCTTCGCGTGGCTCAGTTGACGATCGAAGCGTCGCCGCTGGGAACACCGTTTAACACGGAAATCGACCGGCTGCGCGAACGAAATGCAATCTGCCACCAGGAGGGAGTCCGCCTTTCGATCCTCACAAGAACGGGCCTGCTGACTCAGGATCCGCATACGGCCGTGGAACTCTGCCAGTCCGTGAAAGGTCTGGGAATCACGCTGGACCCCACTTACTTCACGTGTACTCCGCGAGGCGAAGTGGATTTCGAAGTCGTCTACCCGCATGTCCTGCACTGCCAGCTTCGCGACACGTCTCACACCGAACTGCAGGTGCCCGCCGGGCTGGGGGAAATCGACTACAACCGCATCACTTCTCTGCTTCGTCAGGAAAAATACGATCGCACTTTGAGTGTCGATCTGCTACCCCGAACGCTCGCCGGTGAAGAACGTCTGCTGGAACTCCGCAAGCTGCGGCTGCTTCTGGAATCGATGCTGTAGAAGGCGGAAGCAGCGCCGGACGACTGCTGATCTGCCCTGGAAGCACCCACGCGACTCAACGACCCATCGCGGAGCCCCGGCGTTTCTGCCGGTATGGTTTCTGCCTGTATGAAGGTCCGGGTTTAGCGGACGGCAACGCCGGTGTTTCGCCGGTTGTTGGAAGAATATTGCAGTTCGGAAGCGAGTCGGCAGATCTTGCCGGACCGCAGCGTCTTCCGCAGATCGCGCCGGTTTACTGGTCTTCCCGCCGTGCATTTCCGGATCGGGAATCCGTCGACATGCGATTCGATCGACTTTGAGGCTTGTCCCGTGCGCCGCAGACGGAAGGATGGGGGCGTGAGTGTCGCCGCGCAGATCATGGACGTATCTGTTCTCGACAACTGAAACGATTCATCGCAGATGACCGGAAGCCTCCGAGCAACGACGTTCGGCGTCAGTGACGGGCTTCGGTCAGGCGATATCCGTTGAAGTCATCAGAGACTGCCATGAACGTAAAACTGCTGCTGCCCCTGTTGGCCGCGCTGACACTCAGCGTGGATTCCGTGCTGATCGCTGAAGAACCGCAGGCCGCTAATTCACAGGCCGCTCACGAGGAAGCCGTCCGTCGTCAAACAGCGGTGGCGCTGAACTATTGCCGAGCGGCGCTGCACCGGATTCGCCGCAGTCCGGAAAAACGAGTCCTGGTGGAGGAACAACAGCGGATCCTGAACAACCTGGACCTGAATCAGATCGAAGATCCCGAAGTGATCACGCTGTACAAGTCGATTCTGGACGAAATCAGCCAGGTCGAAATCAGCGAACGTGAGCGTCGGGCAATTGACGAACAGTTTCGCACGGGAGTGCATCGCAAGCTGGGAACCGACTTCTTTGTCATCGGAGCCCAGGTGGCGACCGGACAGGTGGGCAATGTCATCCAGACCGGAGCCAACAGCTGGTGGGACTACCGCAACCAGGAAATGCGCCGCGACTCCGACCTGTGGAAAGTCGACAAGGGGACGTTCACCGCCGTGATGTCACGTTCGTCGACGTTTCTGGACAGCTTCTGGAAGTTGTCTCGCAAGAATAATATCCCCGATCGCTGGCTGGTCCGCGATCAGGACCTTGACCAGCTCGGCCGGGTTCTGCAGGAACGTGACGCGGCCCGCCGGCTCCGCATGCTGGAACGCACAGAACGGTTTATGGAGTGCTATCCGCCGTACTGGTACTACCTGGCGAAGACTCAGCAGGAACTCGGTCAGCTTGACGATGCCGTGCGAACCTACGAACGGCTTAGCGCCATCGGCACGGGTCACTTCCGACAGGATGACATGTTGTCCAGCAGCATGGCGAACATGGCACTGATTCAGGAGATCCACAACGACCCGCGAGCCGCAACGACTGCGATGCGCGGACTGGACTACTCGACTCGCAACTGGGAATCCAACCTGGTGTGCGCGTGGGTGCTGGGGCGGCACGAAGAATACATCGCCGCTGAAGATCTGATTCTGTGCAATCTTGATGAGCGGCTGGAGGAATCTCAGAGCAGCATCGCTCTGGTTTCCCTGTACTTTCACGCCGAGGAAACCGCAAAGCTGGCCGGACTTCTGAATGACGAGCGCATCGTTCGCAATGTTCCGATTCCAGGTCTGCTGCTATGTGCCAGGTTACTGGGGTCGGATCAGATTCCGTCGCCGATGACGGCGTATCTGGCGTCGACGCTGACGGCTTCGGTCAGTCGGGCTTCAAGTGGTGAGACACTGACGCTGGCGACGTCTCCCGGGTGGAAGATTAACGACGCGAACCCGCAGCTTCTGGGGATGGGCACGTCGTCATTCCGCACAATCGGCTTTCGTCCTTCCCAGAATGCCGTGCTGGCGGATTTCGCCGTGCAGACGGAAGAAGCGGAACTCAGCGCACACGAAACGCTGCGGCTGACGCTCAACTACCCCGGAACTCCCACGATTCACGTGACTCTGGAGGCGGATCCGGTCGACGCTCGCGGCGCGCCGCCAGCGCTCAACTCGCTGCGTCCGCCGGTGTTGACGAACCGTCTGCCGGCGTTTTCGGAATCACGAGTGACGTTCGAAATGCAGGAAGTCGAAGTCGACGGCGTGCGAATTTCGCTGCGCACAAATGAAACGGCCGGGCTCCCGGCGGAAGCGGAAGATGCGACTCGCCAGGTGTCCGCCCAGGACGCGACCGATCGGTCGTAGAGGGCGCCTCACCGGTATTCGCGGCAGCCAACAGCGAAACAGGGAACGGTAAACAACTGCAGGCTGGCTGCATGCTGTTCGCCGTTCCCTGTTCTGTGTTTCGGCCGAACAGTCGCGACGGGGTCAGTGTCGCGGCAGCCCTGAGGAAGCTGCGTCTGTTCAGCGGAATTGAGACCGACAAAATGCACGCCGTGTGCCGAAGCCGGCGACCGATTCTGATGCCGGCGAAGATTCCGTCGCAACCGTTCCTGTTGCACGCAGTTACGCTCACCCATGATGTGTCAGAAATCTGAACACCCGGAAGCGAACGGTGTTGACGGAATACCACACCGGCAATTTCGGAAGCACGACGCAGCGTGCAAGTCGCGTCACACCTGCGACTTGCGTTGTGTTGCCGCGCCGACAACAAATGATGCCGGAAGTCAACGGCGGACGACTGCCGCGTGGCAAATTCCGCGACGGAAGATTTGTTCCCGCGATACCGACCGCACGGAAGAACTGCGAAAGTCTGCGACGTTGAATTCGTCGCGTCGTCGGTTGACGGAAAATCGGATTCGAGCATAATTCCCGGTCCTGTCGTCGACCAAACGGCGGGTGTTCGAAAAACCAGATTGACGGTCGGGTGACGCGATGCGGCTCGGTCGATCCTGATGCGGGTGTAGCTCAGTTGGTAGAGCACCACGTTGCCAACGTGGTTGTCGAGGGTTCGAATCCCTTCACCCGCTCTTTTTTTATGGCCCGATCTCGTCTTTTTGGACCGATTGGGGCGATGCCGAACCGGAGGTGCCACGTGAGTGCAGGCGAAGACGTGATGACGGACGAATCCGAGATTGCCACGAGCGAAGCGGAAAGCGAAAAAGAAAAGCACCGCATGGATCTGACGGTGGACGTGCAAAGCGTCGGTCCCTGCAAGAAACACGTCGTTGTGACGATCCCGGAAGCGGATATCGCCGCTGTGCGGGATGAGGCACTGGCCGAACTTGGGGAGTCCGCCAGTGTGCCCGGTTTTCGAGTCGGACGCGCGCCAAGGTCACTGCTGGAAAAGCGGTTCAAGGAGGAAATTGTGGCTCAGGTCAAGCAGAAGGTTCTGCTGCAAAGCCTGGAACAACTTTCCGACGACAACAGCATCGATCCGATCAACCAGCCGGATATCAATGTCGAAAGCCTGGATATCCCGGAATCCGGCGACTTTCGCTACGAATTTGACGTTGAAGTTCGTCCGGAATTTGAAATACCGGATTACAAAAGCTTCACGATCTCACGTCCCGTCGGAGGCGTTTCCGACGAGGAGTTCGATGCGTTCCGGCAGGAGTTTCTGTCGTCCTACGCCGAACGAAACACCGTGCAGCGACCCGCAGAACCCGGCGACTTTGTCGTATGCAACGTCCGGTTCACTCACAACGGAAAATCGCTTCGGGAGTCCGAAGGTCTGTCGCTGCAGTTGCACCCGGTGCTCCGGTTTCACGATGCGGTGCTGGAAGGATTCGACAAGTTGATGGAAGGTGCCGGCACCGGCGATAATCGGTCTGCCGAAGTGACGATTTCGCTGCAGTCCCCGGTCGTGGAAATGCGCGGGGAGAAGGTTGCCGTGGAATTCTCCGTACTGAACGTGCAGGAACAGGTCCTGCCGCGAATGGAACGGGAATTCCTGGACCGCGTGAACTGCGATTCGGAAGAAGATCTGAACGAACACCTGCGATCCTCTCTGGAACGGCAGATCGAATTCCGACAGCGCCAGGCAACGCGGGAGCAGGTTCTTGAAAAGATTCTGGACTCCGCCACGTGGGATCTGCCGGAATCACTCGTGAAGCAGCAGACGGAGAATGCTCTTCGCCGCGAAATTCTGGAAATGGCCCAGGCCGGATTCACCCGCGAACAAATCGCCGCTCGCGAAAACCAGATTCGTCAAAACGCGATTGACAATACGCGGCAGGCTCTGAAAGAACACTTTGTGCTCGACCGCATCGCCACGAAGGAAGAAATCGAATGTGAACAGGAAGACATCGATCGCGAACTGGCGATGATGGCCTTCCAAAGCGGCGATACCGTGCGCCGCATCCGGGCAAAGATGGTGAAGTCCGGGATGATCGAAAACCTGGAAGCTCAGCTTCGAGAACGCAAGGCCGTGGACTTCATTCTGCAGCACACGTCGTTTAAGGACGTCAAGCGCGAACCGTATCTGGAAAATGACGTTGCCAGTGTTGCGTTTGCCATCTGCGGAAACATGACGGCAACCCTGGTGGACGACCGCGCCAGTGAAGCTGACGAGGAAGACTGACCGGGCTGTCCCCCTGTTCGCTCAGCCGGCCGGCACGTGTCTGGCGGCACGCACGCTCCCGAACCCGGCCCGATGGTGACGGTTCCCGGGGCTCGATTGTTTCAACTCACCGATTGACACGGAAGCTGTAATCCGACGATTGAGGAAATGATGGATCTACGCAACGAATACGTCCCCATGGCAGCAAGAGACTATGCCGCTCAGCGGCAGATGACCGTGGGAGACCTGCTGCTCGATAACCGGATCATTTTTCTGGACGGCCCGATTCACGACGGCAGCGCAAACCTGGTCGTCATGAAGTTGTTGTTTCTGCAGTCCGAAAACCGGCATCAGGATATTCATCTGTATGTGAATTCACCCGGCGGTTCGGTCACGGCCACGCTGGCGATTTATGACATCATGCAGTTTATTGAATGCGACGTCGCGACCTACTGCGTCGGCATGTCGGCCAGCGGCGGAGCCATCCTGGTGGCTGGCGGAGCCAAGGGCAAACGCTTCGCTTTGAAGCACTCCAAGATGATGATCCATCAGCCCCACGGTCAGGTCGGCGGCCAGGTTTCCGACATCGAGATTCAGGCCAAGGATATTCTGGAAACCCGCGAACTGCTGAATCAGATCCTTGCCGGGCATACCGGGCAGCCGGTCGAGCGGATCGCTGCGGACACGCAGCGCGACCGTTACCTCACGGCACCTCAGGCCAGGGAATACGGCCTGGTCGATGAAGTGCTGGATAAGCCCGCCAAAGCAAAAAAATAGGCTCCTCCGGGACAATACCGCAAATCACAGCCGCCGATCCTCTACGATCAGATCCGGAAGGATTCCCATATGACTGTTCTGGTACCCTACGTCGTCGAAAAGAACGGGCGCGATGAGCGCGCGATGGACATCTACAGCCGCCTGCTGAAAGATCGTATCGTGATCCTGGGCAGCGGCGTCAACGACGATGTAGCCAACAGTATCGTCGCTCAGTTGCTGTTCCTGCAGTTCGATGATCCCAAGTCCGACATCCATCTCTACATCAACTCACCCGGCGGTTCGATCACGGCGGGCATGGCGATTTACGACACCATGCAGTACATCAGTTGCGACGTCGCGACATACTGCATCGGTCAGGCCGCCAGCATGGGAGCCATCCTGCTGACAGCCGGCGCGCCGGGGAAACGACACGCTTTGCCAAACGCACGCATCATGATCCACCAGCCCCTGGCCGGAATGGAAGGCACCGCCACGGAACTGGAAATTCACGCAAAGGAAGTGCTTCGAATCAAACAGCGGATGAATGAAATCCTTCTGAAGCACACTGGTCAGACGCTGCAGAAGATCGAAGACGATACTGATCGCGATAACTTCATGACGGCCGACGAAGCAAGGACCTACAAACTGATCGACACGGTCCTGGAAAAGCTGGAGTAGCCTCCGCAGCAGGCAGGCAGCCGTGCCGAACCATAGTCCAGCTCACATCATCGCTCTCAAACGCGACGGCGAAGAACTGACTGACGACCAGATCGGGTTCTTCATCCGCGGCTACGCGGAAGACCGCATTCCCGACTACCAGATGGCGGCCCTGGCGATGGCCGTCCTGCTGCGGGGCATGAATGATCGGGAAACCGCGGCGCTGACCTTGGCGATGCTGAATTCCGGCACCCGGCTGACATGGCCCGACGATGGCATTCCCCGCGTCGATAAGCATTCCACCGGCGGCGTCGGCGACAAGATCTCCATTGTGCTTGCTCCGCTGCTGGCCGCGTGTGGAGTACAGGTCCCGATGCTTTCCGGCCGGGGACTGGGAGCGACCGGCGGGACGCTCGACAAGCTGGAAGCCATCCCCGGTTTCCGCACGGATCTGTCGCTGGACGAAATCACCCGGCGGACTCAGACCGTCGGGTGCGTCATCACTGGCACCACGAAGGAACTCGCGCCGGCCGATCGAAAGCTGTACGCACTTCGTGATGTCACCGGCACCGTGCCATCCATTCCACTCATCACCGCCAGCATCATGAGCAAGAAGCTGGCCGAATCGCTCGACGCGCTCGTGCTGGACGTGAAGTTCGGTTCCGGAGCGTTCATGAAAACTCGCGACGACGCGATAGCCCTAGCGCGTTCTCTAGCGGCCACCGGGCGCCGGATGAACGTCCGAACGACAGCGCTGCTGACAGACATGAATCAGCCGCTGGGACGCATGTGCGGCAACGCTGTGGAAATTCTGGAATCGATTGACGTCCTGCAAGGCAAAGGTCCGGCCGACGTGCGCGATCTGACGCTGCAGCTTGCCGCGGAACTCCTGGTGTCCTGCGGCCGGTGCAGCTCGACGGACGAAGGCGTCGCTGTGGCCGCACGCAACCTGGATTCGGGAGCTGCCTTCGAAAAGTATCAGCAGATGGTGATTGCTCAGGGAGGCAATCCGAATGCAGGGTTGCAGGTCGCCCCTGCGATTGACGTCGCTGCGACGGAGTCGGGCGTTGTGGCTTCCATCGATACGGAAGCGATCGGCATGGCGATCATCGCGATGAACGGAGGCCGGCAGAAGCTCGGTGACACGATTGACCACTCGACGGGGATCGAGATGCTGGTCAGAATCGATGACGTCGTGGAACGCGGCCAGCCGTTGGCACGAGTGTTTTCACCCGAAGCGAGTCGCCACCTGAACGCGGTTCGAGCGGCGTTTAAATTGTCAGACTCGGCTGTGGCACCGGCACTGATCGCCGGCCGAGTCTAAACGTGTTTCTTGCGTTCTTGCGTTCGTTCCGCCTCGAAAGCACCGGTCATTCCCGCGCAGAGTCCTGCCCTCGCGAAGGTGGGCGCGCAAAGCCTGTACAGATGCCTGCCCCGCCACCTCAGAGCAGTGATAGCCCCGTCATTCCTGCGCGCAGGCGGGAACCCGGTGTGCAGTTGCAGGGTTCCCGCCTGCGCGGGAATGACGGTCACCAGACAGACGCTGCAGTTCCCGCGAGAATGGATCGCAACGCAGCTATACCGCGAGCGGGGCAGAATGAGACATTCGGCGCGGGAGTAAGAAGAGCGGATCGGCGTCGGCCGCGGCCAGTATAGAATCCCCTTGCGGCCCTGGCACCCCGGAAACGGCTGCCCGAGCAACTCACACGCCACCACAAAGAACGCGCCGATGAAACTCTCCCCGTGAAGCTTCCCGACAACTGGCAGTCACTCATCGACGGCGTCGCGAAAGGCTCGCGGTCGCGCGTACGCTCCGTTCTCGAAGTTCGCAGTGGGTGCCGCCGTGCAAACCACTGATGGAGAAATCTTCACCGGGTGCAACGTGGAGAATTCGTCGTACGGCATGACGATCTGTGCGGAGCGAGTCGCCGCCTGCACAGCCGTTGCGGCCGGTCATCGAAACATCGATATCGTCTGCGTATCACTCGACGGCAGTCCGGTTCCCTGCGGAGCGTGCCGACAATTCCTGCACGAATTCAACGCCGGCATGGTGGTCATCATGGACGACATCAACCGCGCCCCCGACACGCCGCCCGAATGCACCCGGCTGAGCGATCTGCTTCCTCGCGGCTTCCGGCTGGACGCATGATTCACGACGAAACCGCGCGCCGTGCGGGATTCACCGCACTTCCCGTCGACGAAACGTGCCGGCGTCGGATTCGCCGGGCTGGTCGTTCAGCCGGTCGCTGAGGTGATTGCGGTTGTTTCGCTGCACCAGGTTGACGGGAGCCTTCCAGCCGCCGGGAGCGTTTGCGACGACGACCGGTTTTCCGGTGTTGTCGTGGATGCGGAGGTTGTCGGCGACGAGTCCGTTGGATGACATTCGCCAGCAGTGAATTGCCTGCCCGCCGCTTTTGATCACGTTGCCGATGACTTCGTAACCGTCGAGCTGAAAGTTTGGTTCAAGCGACGTTGTGGCGGTTTCCATGTAGTTGTGGTTGCAGCGCACATTGCGCAGGTGGCCGCGGTGAGACGGATGGCCAAGCAAGTAGCCGCTGCCGTTCGGATTGATCGTTCGCGTGTAGAAAATATCGATATTCTCCGCGTCGAACGATTCGCCTTCCGTCACGGCACCGCCCGCGAGAAATCGGCCGGTGTGTTCGCCATACAGCATCACGGAACGCATCGTGTCGGTCATGGTGATATCCCGAATCAGCACGTTTCGCACGCGGCCATGAACCAGGACGCAGGCGTTGATGTCCTTCACCAGACCGCTCGGCTGGACGTTGTTTGACGCGTTCAGATCGATCGTGCCTTTGCCGACGATTCGGACGTTCTCGATGTAATCGGGCTGCAAACCGTGGCCGATACGGATGCCGTACGATTCGCGACCGTCATACGAAATGAACCACAGGCTGCCCTGGTTGTGGCCGGTCCGGTTTTCGAATCGGATTTGAACACCGGCCGTCAGTTCCTGCCAGTCGCCGGTGATCGGCATGCCTTCGACACGCTTGTCGAAGATCTTTCCGACTCCCCAGGAGAACGTGTCCGGCTTTCCATTCTGACCTTCGCCGTCGATGACGATCGTGAAGACGGTGACGCCGGGAGACACTTCGTTCGAATGACCGCCGCTGGCGAGAGAAATGTCGTAGTCGCCACCGACGGACAGATCGTCCAGCTTCTTCGGTGCTCCGTGGTCGGTCGTAATCTCGGGAACGGCTTCCTGAGACGTTTCTCCGTCGGCCAGTTTCAGCGTGGCTCCTTCCTGAAGTTCGATCTCCACGGACTTGTCAACATACAGCAGCGCGCGGTGTTTGCCGAGGCGATGCTGGTGAAGACCGGGCAGAAAGATGATTCGATCTCCCGGCGCGGCGTGATCGAGAATCTGTTGAGGCGGGTCGTCGGGCCTGACCAGATGTTCGACGCGGCCGGAGTTGTTTGCATCATCGTCACCGTGCACCACGGCACACGGGACCCAAATCGTCAGACACAAAAGCGCCGGCACTGTCTTCATGGGATGATCCGTAGCAGAACGTTGCTGATCTGAGGACCGCGAACGTCGATCGTCAGTGTATTGAAATCCCTTAGCGCGCCGGTGATGTTGAATTCCGCCTGCTGTGTTTCTGACGCCGGAACGCTGCATTCGCACATGTCCAGCAAGACGCCGTTGACGGCCACCAGCGGAGTGTCACCGCGGAAGTCGACCGCGATCCGGACCTGCGAACCTGCATCCAGTCCGGTCGGGCGATGGAAGCGGCGAGTCAGCGTGACGGCGCCCGGAGCCTGCCTCGCTTCGTCCACCGCAATCGGCAGCGTGCAGCGCTGCGGCGAATCAGGGGACTCGGCCCGAGTGAATTCCCAGGGGCCGGCAAGTCGGATTTCATGAACGGAAGTCACGTCGTCTCTCACGTCCACAACAATACTCGGTCACGCAGATGATCGGGCAGCCGCTGCTCCCTGGCCTTGTGAGCCAGTCCTTCGTGAGTCCGCGTGCTCAGGTGACTGAGAATGATCAGTTCGTTTCGGAACCTGTCGGCTCGATCCAGGATATCATCCAGATGCATGTGGCCAAACTTGTGGATCTTCTCCTTACGGTGCTCGGGGCGGAAGAACGTCATCTCGGTAATCAGAATCTGGGAGTTGTAGACGTCCGGGTGAGCGTCCAGGCCTGCCGGTGCGGTGTCGCCGGTGAAGCAGACCAGCGGCGTCAGAGTTTCCGCCGTGACGTCAGTGCCGCTCAGACGCAAATCGCGGATCTGATCTCCCGCAAGGCCGTGGAATTCAGGTTTCAGCTTCTTTCGGCTGTCGTAGACGATGTAGCCGACGGACGGAACGGTGTGCTTCGTCGCGAAGACCTGCACTTTGTGTTCCCGCGACAGTTCGATCAGGTCGCCGTCTTTTACGCCGACCAGTTGACAGATCATGCGGCCTCGATCCAGCCGCTGCCACGACTTCAGCATGCGAGTGACGTTTTCGACGACCTCCTCGGGCAGATAAATCGTCGGCGGGTCCATCTTCATCATGCGACGGCGAGCGACATACACCGGCAAAGCGGCCAGGTGGTCCAGATGAGTGTGCGAGACGAAAAAGGTTTGCGTGCCCATGAACGACCATGGGCTGCCGCCCAGTTCGAACCCCAGCTTCAGTTCGGGAATTCGCCAATAGCTCTGCACCGCGGCGCGCGAATAGCCTTCAATCGTCAGCGCCTTGTGTTTGACGGACTGCAGCGGCAGATTCTCAAGCATGGTTCTGCCACCACTCCGGCTGAGCGAAGATTCCGGCGACGGAAACTTCGAATCCCGGTAAACATCGCTGCCGCTCAGGGTCTGCCGCTGGCCGAGTGCCAGAGTATGCGATGCCTTGCGAATCACCTGAATCTCCCGCTTGGACGGATCCGGAACCCAGATCACTTCGACTCCCGCCTTCATGTACGCCAGTGTGCGAGTCCGCAGTTCCTGTCGTCGATCATTGGCCGAAGCGACTTCCACCACCAGCCGAGGCACCCGACTGGCGACAACCTGATCGGACTGTTCGAACTGCGTACCGGAATCAAAAAAACTGATCGCCGGAAAGTAGACCGTGTCCGGTGCCCTGGCAACCTGGACTCCCAGTTCATGACAGGCATAGCCGACGGCCTGCCCCGCGCGCCGACGAAACCATTCCGCCATCGCTCGCGACAGATTCAGCACGATCGTGCCGTGAATGTCGTCGGGCGCCTGCATCAGCACCGTCTTTCCGGCGTGCAGCTCGTGCCAGCGACCGCCTTCCGGCAAATCCAGTTTGCTGGCGGCAAACTCTTCTGCCGTCATGTGAGCGTCGGAAATCATCTGTCCTCAACCCGCGAATCGTCATCGGGAAACCGACCATTCTTGCGGTCCGGACCGCAAACTCCAAGCGTCCCGCCCGATGCCATGCCGCGAAGTTCCCGAGCCATGAACGCCGGCAGTTTCTACACCCGCGCTGACGGCGCCGGCGTCCGCGCATCTGCACCTTCAACCGCGCGGCCGCGCAACCACCTCTCCCCGCGCAGCGTCAGGGAGGGCGAGGCTCCTGCCGAGCCGCGTGTGCCAGAGGACGTCCGGTGGTGGCAGCGGCTCGGCGGGAGCCTCGCCCTCCCGATGGTTGCAACATACACCGCATGAAGGAGTCAGCACGTCCCAAAACGCATTCCGACGTCTGCGCCGCACAGCTTCTGCGAAGGTGTGGTACCCGAGGAGGTCGCATTTCCGGGTGCACATGCACCAGCACCGCGCATTACCGACGGCCGCATCCACCTCTCCCCGCGCAGCGGCAGGGAGAGGTCGGGCGAGCGGAGCGAGGCCCGGGAGAGGGCCGATCGCGCGTTCTGCGTTCGGGCGACCCAGCACGGCCAACGCGGACGTCCCTCCCCCGAACTTGCTTCGCTCGTTCGACCCCTCCCTGTTGGCCTTCGGCCGGGAGGGGTGCATGGAGTTCCAACCGCGACGGCCGCGCAACCACCTCTCCCCGCGCAGCGTCCAGGGAGGGCGAGGCTCCTGCCGAGCCGCGTGTGCCAGAGGACGTCCGATGGTGGCAGCGGCTCGGCGGGAGCCTCGCCCTCCCGATGGTCGCAACATACACCGCATGATGGAGCGATGCCCGGGAGAGGGCCGACCGCGCGAAATCAGAGCGTTCAGATTCCCAGGTCGCGCTCGAGGTGCTGGAGTCGTTCGTCAAGTCCGCGGATCGACTCCTGCAGCCGTTCAATCGTCGCTTCCTGGACCCGAATCTGGTGTTCGAGTCGTTCCAGCGATGTATCCGATGCTGCAGCAACGTTCGGCGCGGTCGCCTGTGTTGCGGTACGGGGTGTTTCGGTTCCGGAAGAACGGGGCGGTTCTTCGACGTCATCGGCCAGCGCGGCGGGTTCCAGTGTTTGTCCTTCTTTCGGCAGATAGAATGTGTGGTCAACTTCGACGCCGCGCCGTTCCAGGGGGCCGTTTGCCTGCAGATATCCCATACTCAGCAGGCCGCTCAATTCTTCTCGAAGAGCTTCCTGGGAATCGATGCGCACCATCCGGCTGGCTCGCGTGCGAAGTTCGCCGGGCTGTTGCCGGCCTCGCAGCAGCAGTTCCGCGATGATCGCGAACTGCGCTTCCGAAAAATCAAACTTGTGCCGCATGTAGTGGCGATATCGCGGCGCCCGGCCTCCGTCGGTAAACACTTCGGCGACCAGCAGGTCTTCGCGAAGTTCGTCCAGAGCCTGCTGGACCTGGTCTTCGTCGTAACTGACCACCGGCTCACGATTACTTTTTTGATTGCACGCGGTGGTCGTGGCTTTCAGAGTCAGCGGGTACTGCTCCGGAGTCGTGAAGGCCTTTTCCATCAGCACGCCGATCACGCGGCGCTGAATTCTGGTCAATTGCCGGATCTGATTCTTTGGTTCATCGCTCATCGTCAATTACTTCCGTGACTGCGCACTGACCGGGTCGGAAAGTGAGCCCGTGTTCCGTCGCGAGCGGATTGTGCGGAGGAACGCGTCGGCGCTCAAGCGTGCCCGGACCGCTATCCTTCCCGGCGTCCGAACCCGGTCAGAATCGACAGCACCATCAGCGGCAGCAGAGCGTGGTTGTAAAACGCGTACGGAAGAAACTCGGACCATTCGACAACCGGCACCTCTGGATACAGTTCCGTAACCTGCTTCTGAATGGCCACAGCCGCGACGACCGACGTTGCGTACGGCAGCAGATACGGAAATGAACACGACACAGTGTCCAGCAGGTTGGCGCTGCGATACGGGTGGATTCCGGCGTTTTTGCGAATGACGTTGGCCAGTGGTCCCGCGGTAATCATGGCCACGGTGTTGACGGAGACGCAGACATTCGTGAACGAAATCAGCGCCAGAATGGCCAGCTCCGCGTTGCGCAGCGAACCGGCGATCAGCGACTGAAGCTTCTTCATCAACAGGTCCAGAAACCCGCCGACTCGCATCAGGCCGATCGCGGTCACCAGCAGCAGAGTCAGAATGGCCGTCGGCACCAGGCTCATCGCGCCGCGGACGGCGCTGCCGGTGACTTCGCCCTGGGAATTGATGGCAAAGATGCGTTCGAACTCAAACACGCCGGTCATAGGTCCAATGACGGCTGCCAGAAAAATGCCAACGGTCAGCGCTCCCAGAAAATGTCCGCCGCTGATGGCAATGACGAACACAACCACCGACGGAATCAGCATCGGCAGTCCCTTCGGGTCGGAGTTCTTTTTCAGGATTTCCTGTGACACTTCGGCGGATTGCGACGTTCCGCCACCGCCGATCACCGCGAACAGCACGGTCGCGACGGCAGCGGCGATCAATACGTATTTCAGTCGGGAACGGACGACTCCACCAACATCCGCTTCCTGAGTCGCCGCCGAAACGATCGTGGTGTCCGAAATCGGAGCGACGTTGTCACCAAACGCCGCTCCGCTGATGATGGCGCCGATCAGCGCCGCCGGGTTGGCTCCCAGAAACACGCCGGCCGGATACATCACCGCGGTAAAACCGACGATGGTGCCCATACCGGTGCCGACTGACGTTGCAAACAGGGCCGCCGAAACAAAAACGGCGGCGACCAGAATTCCGCCGCTTAAATTCAGCTTTTCACCGATCCAGACAATGGCTTGCACCATTCCGGAATCGGCCATGATTCCAGAGAACGCCCCCGCCCACAGCCAGCACACAACAGCCACGGTGGCGACACGATTGGCCATCAAGGCAAACGACTGCTCGCTGTAGACCGCCAGATTTTTCGCGAAGCACATGCCGCACGAAATCCCCAGCATCGCCGCCAGAATCATGCCTTCGACATGAGGTGCCCCGTGGACGACCAATGCAATCGTGGCGATCAGAAAGACGGCCATCGGCACCACACTGGCCACGGCACCGCCGCGAAAATGGACGTCCGCTTCGGTGATGTCCGGAGTTGTTGAGTCGCTCATAAGCTGTCGGTATTCGCGGAAAGGAGTGTCGTCACGTCGCTGGCCGGCGGTTCAAACGGAATTGCCGTCCTGACGAAAACTTGATGCCGCAGCATTCGCGACAAACAAAACAGCACCGGCCGGCAATCGTGGCAAACGAATGGACAATGGCTAAAGCTTCACCGCCACATGCCGCAGCACTTTTCCGGGTCGAGCTCCCGTGTGTTCACCGTTTTTCAGCACAACCTGACCATTCACGATGACGTGCTCGATGCCGACGTTGTAGTGAAACGGATCGTTGTACGTCGATTCGTCCCGCACGGTTTCCGGATTGAACACCGTGATGTCCGCCGCCATGCCGGGACGAATCAGCCCGCGGTCGAAGATTCCAACCTTCGCGGCATTCAGCGATGTCATCTTGCGAATGGCGTCTTCCAGCGTCAGAAGACCCTGTTCGCGAACATAGATTCCCAGGACTCGCGGAAACGTTCCGAAGTTTCGCGGATGAGGATTCCCGGCACGCAGCGGCCCGGACGTCGCCAGAGCGGACCCGTCCGATCCGACCGAACACCACGGCTGAGACAACGCCAGATTCATGTCTTCGTCGGTGTGGTGAGCATACACTGTGCTGACAGATCCATCCTGTTCGATCAGCAGGTCAAACAGCACGTCCAGCGGGTCGGGTGCCGGCTGCCTGCCTTCGCTTTTCATCGCGATGACTCGATCCATCGTCAGCCCCTTGTATAGATTGCTGGCGCTGATCAGCATCCGGCTCCAGTCCTTCCCGACGGCTGTGTAGTGGTTGTACCAGCCGGGCAGACCTTCTTCGATATCCTTCTTCAGGCGTTCCCGCATCGCGGGATCCTTCAGCCGTTCCAGCAGCTTCTCGTTTCCTCCTTCATGAGCCCACGGGGGAATGATGCTGCTGAGATTGTTGTTGCCGCGCGTGTATGGGTACACGTTGGCCTGCACCTGAATGCCGTCGCGCCGAGCCTGCTCAATGCGCGAGACGATTTCCGACATGCGTCCCCAGTAGACCTGGTCGGCGATCTTGATGTGAATGATGTCGATCGGAATTTCCGCGCGTTCACCCACGGTGATGGCTTCTTCCACCGCGTCGAAGACTCCCAGTCCCTCGTTGCGGATGTGACTGGAATAGATGCCGCCATACTGCTTCGCGACCTTTGCCAGTTCGATCAGATCATCCGTCGTCGCCAGCGATCCGGGAGGCGTCATCACCTGAGTCGACAGCCCCAGAGCTCCGTCCTGCATTGCCTGAGCCAGCAGTTCCTTCATCTGTTCGAACTGCTCCGGAGTCGGGCGTTCAAACGAGTAACCCATCACGCTTTCCCAGAGATTGTTGATGCCGACATACGACGCCACGTTGATCGACATCGTCGCTTCTTCGAGCGCTTTGAAGTAGTCGCCAAGCGTTTCGACTTCGACGTCACGGCCGCCGATCGTGACTTTGTCGGGAGGCATCCTGCCGGTGTTCGGCCCGCCCGAGGATCCTTCACCCAGCACATCGGTGGTGACTCCCTGCCGAATCTTCGACTGAGCATCGCCGTCGCGGAACAGCGTGCGATCAGAGTGCGAATGCATGTCGATGAAACCGGGAGCCACCACCAGTCCGGCCGCGTCGATTTCCGTCGCTCCGCTGTTTTCCGGAATGAATCCGACGGCGGTAATCTGAGTTCCCCGAATACCGACGTCGGCGGAAAACCACGGATTACCCGTCCCGTCAACGATGCGGCCGTTGCGAATCACCAGATCAAACTGCGGCTGCTGAGCCATCGCCGCGGTGTATCCGAAAGCGATCAGAAGAAGCGGAATTCGGCAATGACGGAAGTGAGGAAGCATCGCGAGTTTCTCCGATTGGCAGTTCGCTGGCGGGTGTCGTTCAGTGCCGGTCAGACTACACATTCACGCCGCATCCGTCCACGCGGCCGGACGCGCCGCCGGTTCGCCACTGGTTCGGGATTCGCGTGGCCTTGTTGCTGACCTTGTCTCGTCCCAGGGTTCTGCCGTCTTGCCTCGTTCCAGGACTGGAGCCCTGGAACGCGACAGCGAGTCATGCGGGATTCATGCCGGGACCGTCGACGGGTCACAGCCGAAGTCTTACGATAGAGTCCTTCGATCCGCACTGTCACGCGCTTGTTCATCTCGCAAAGGAAAGAACGATGAGACGTCTTTCGGCAATTCTGCTTCCGGCATTTGTGTTCGTGGCATCAGGCTACGGTCAGGCAACCGCGGCGATTCAGACTCGCACGGTTGAATATCGCGACGGCGACGTGACTCTGGAAGGATTCGTCGCCTGGGACTCGTCAGTCAGCGGCGCGAATCGTCCCGGAATTCTGGTCGTGCATCAGTGGATGGGACTGACGGATTATGAAAAGAGCCGATGCCGGCAACTGGCGGAACTCGGCTACGTCGCGTTTGCACTGGACGTCTATGGCAAGGGAGTCCGGCCCGCGAATCCTCAGGAAGCCGGCAAACTCGCGGGAGTCTACAAGTCGGATCGCGGGCTCTACCGCCGACGACTAAACCTGGGACTCGAGCAGTTGCGGAAGCAGGCGGGCGTTGCGAAGCAGCAGATCGCCGCGATCGGATATTGCTTCGGCGGCACGGGAGTCCTGGAACTGGCTCGCAGCGGCGCTGACATTTCCGGCGTCGTGAGCTTCCACGGAGGACTGGATTCACCAAGCCCGGAAGACGGCAACAATATCAAAGCGAAGGTGCTGGTCTGTCACGGAGCCGATGACCCGTTTGTCCCGGCCAACGATATCGAAGCGTTCAAGTCGGAACTGAATGCCGCCGGTGTCGATTGGCAGATGGACATTTATTCCGGAGCCGTGCATTCATTCACACAACCGATGGCGGGCAACGACAATTCGCGGGGAGCCGCTTACAACGAACGCGCGGACAAACGGTCATGGGCCGCCATGAAGCTTTTCTTCGGCGAACTGTTTGAAGCCCAGTCAAACTGAAGTCGCCTCAACTTTTTGTTCGCGACTTCCTGTTCGATTTCAACATCCACACGCGCGGCAAAAGAATCGCCGTCGAAGCGGAGATCAACCGCTTTGACTCGGGGAAGTCGCCGGCGACGCTCGCTTGATGCTCGCGACCGGCCCTTACCCCGATTTTTCTGCTGGACACAGAATGATCTCCGTCTCCCGCTTCGCGGGCGAGGGGATAACGCATATGACTTCGCAGGAGAGCGGTTCCACAGCGTTGCCGGTCGCGGCGAGCGCGATGGCGCGCTGACTGACGCAGATCCAACCGGCATCAGGAAGTCGGCGCGGGATCACGGAGCTTTGCGGCGTCGGGGGACGCGGACGCTTCGTTCGGTCCGTGCGACACCGCTTTGAACATGACGACGGCGAGCGGCGGCAGAGTCACGTCGATGCTGTCTTCGCAACCGTGGGACGCAACTTTTGAACTGTAAACTCCACCCTGGTTGCCCATCCCGGAACCGCCGTACCAGTCCGCGTCGCTGTTGAAGATTTCGCGATAGAAGGCAGCTTTCGGCACACCCACGCGATACGGTCCGCGGGGCGCCGGAGTCAGATTGGCCAGCACCAGAATCTGTTCGGACTTGTCGACGGTCTGCCGGATGAACGCGACCACGACATTGCTGTGGTCGTCTCCGACAACCCACCGAAAGCCTTCCGGCCGCACATCGGTTTCATGCAAAGCGCGTTCGGATTCGTAGATCCGGTTCACGTCACAAATCAGTTTGCGAATGCCTTCGTGCGTATCGAACTGTCGCACAATCCAGTCGATTTCGCCGTCGTGATTCCATTCGTTCCACTGGCCGATTTCGCTGCCCATAAACTGCAGCTTCTTACCCGGCGTGGAATACTGCAGGCCGTACAGCAGCCGAAGATTTGCAAACTTCTGCCACTGATCGCCGGGCATCTGATCCAGCAGAGAACCCTTGCCGTGAACGACTTCATCGTGCGACAGCGGCAGCACGAAGTTTTCGCTGAAGGCATAGATCCCGCGGAATGTCAGGTCATTCAGATGCCATGACCGATGAACAGGATCGCGCTGCATGAATCGCAGCGTGTCGTTCATCCAGCCCATATCCCACTTCATCGTGAATCCCAGGCCGCCCGTATAGACCGGACGCGACACGCCTCCCCAGGCAGTGGATTCTTCCGCGATGCTCATGATGCCGGGGAACTCAGCGTGCAGCATGGTGTTGACGTCACGCAGAAACTGGATGGCTTCCAGGTTTTCCCGGCCCCCGTGCTGATTCGGGATCCACTGGTTGGAGTCACGCGAATAATCCAGGTACAGCATCGATGCGACCGCATCCACTCGAATGCCGTCGACGTGGTAGACATCACACCAGAACCGGGCGCTGGACATCAGGAATTCTGAAACTTCGCGCCGGCCGTAGTTGAAGATCAGAGTATTCCAGTCCGGATGAAATCCCAGACGCGGATCCTGATGTTCGTAAAGGCAGGTTCCGTCAAAACGGGCCAGGCCGTGCGAATCTGTGGGGAAGTGCCCCGGCACCCAGTCAATGATGACGCCGATATCGTTCTGGTGCAGATAGTCCACAAAGTACTGGAAGTCGTGCGGTTTTCCAAAGCGACTTGTGGGAGCAAAATATCCGGTCGTCTGATATCCCCAGGAACCGTCGAAGGGATGTTCGGTGATCGGCATCAATTGCACATGGGTGTAACCGGTTTCCCTGATGTATTCCGTCAACTGGTGGGCCAGATCCCGGTAGTTGTAGAATTCCCGCCCGTCGGTTGGTCGCCGCCAGGAACCCGGATGGACTTCATAGATCGATACGGGAGCTTCCAGCCAGTTGGTTCGATCGCGTCTGCGAATCCAGGCGGAATCGTGCCATTCGAAGTCCCGCAGACTCCAGATGACGGACGCCGTGCCGGGCCGCAGTTCCGAATAGAACGCAAAGGGATCCGCCTTTTCGTGCAGATGCCCCGACTGGTCGCGGACGGCATACTTGTATCGCGTGCCGGGAATTGCTCCGGGAACGAAACCGGTCCAGACGCCGCTGTCGCTGCCGTCCAGCCAGTCGCGGCTGTGAGTCCAGCCGTTTCCATCACTGATGACGGAAACTTCGCGGGCGTTCGGAGCCCACACGGCAAACCGAACTCCCGTGTCGAAGAAATGAGCACCCAGATATCGATAGAGACTTGATCCGTCAGTGGGTGCGTCGAAAGTGCTTCCGATCAGTTCAGCGGTCCCTGCTGATTGTGAGCCCATAGTTCCGTTACCTTGATGATTTCCCATCACGATGTGGCCACCGGATTTCCGTGAATGCGTCCGAACCGGCACGCGGGGTTTCGGAGATGTTCGCTGAATTCGCTCTGACGAACGATGGAATTGCCGCCGCGAATCAACCGAATCCGGCGACGCAGCGAAGACATTGTGCTGTAAAACGCCGCACGGAGGCATTATCCACGCATAGCCATTCAGATTCCACCCGACTCACCGGCGTTGCCGCGGCCGAGACTGCATCCTGTCACCCGCGCGCCGCGAAGAGTCACAATTCCGGAACAGGGAACTCGATCGCCGGTACAAACTGCCGGTTGACGCGGGTTTCGCTGCGCGGGAGGAACCTACTGCCGGGCCAGGAATGAATCGATGCGTCGGGCGTCACCTCTGGCGGTGCCAGTGTCTTCGGGGCCGAACGTCACTGGCACAGCCTGCAGCACGCGTCGTGCATACGACGGACATGGCTCTACGACTGGCGGCCGCGGCGCTGACGCAGCCGGGTGAAGAGCGTGTCGAACCGCAGCTTGCCTTCGGTCGAAAGCCTGCCGCCGGAACCGACTGCGGCGAGTTCGTCATCGCAACCGTCCTGTGAGTCCGGACATGACTGGTCGACCGTCACTTCCTCATAGAAGGCGGGCTCCCTGACGATTCGCTGTCGGGATCCGTTGGCTTCGGAATCCGATTCAGGATCGCGGCCTGTTTCCTGCAGCCGCAGCAGAGCCTCAGTGACGGGAGATTCCTGCAGGTCCGCGTACGCGCCGTCGCGGCGTGACAGATTCACGTCGGCAATCTGTAGCGGCAGGCTGAACAACCGGCCGGAATCAACACGCGCCGGCACGACAGGTGAAGCGACCGACGCAGCGGCAACGTGTTCAGATTCTTCGCTGTCCGCGGAAGAAGGTGGCTGGCTGGCCGGCGCCATTTCGGCAATCGGCAGAGACACGACTTCCTCAAGTGCCGGCTCGTCCGCGACCGGTTCATCGGCGTCAGCAGTTCCGTTCTTCGCGGAATCGCACAGCAACTGGCCGTCGTGCCATTCCACCGTTGCGGGAGCTTCCTCAAACGAGAACACGTCATCGCTCAGTGCCGCGACGTCTGCTGCTTCCGATGCTTCCGCTGCTGCTTCCACAGCGTCCACTGTTTCCGTCGCTTCTTGTGGCGCAACCGGAACGTCAGAGGCCGCTTCAAAGGCGACCACCTGAGATTCCACATCCTCAAATGGCGTTTCGACCGGTCCGCAATCGGCCACTGTTTCCTGAAGCGAACCTCGACAATCCTCGGCAGCAGAATCTCCGGCATTCGCAATCGGCGCGTCGCTGAGCACCGAAGGAACTTCTGGCGCGACAGTGTCCTGGAGTTCGTGCGTCGTCGGTGCTTCCGCAGTTTCAAAGGCGACTGACTGCCGATTCGCCGCAATTTCTGCCTCCGGGGAATCCTCATCAACCTCGTCGAATTCCAGCGGGTGGAGTGCCGTCAGGTCGGTCAGATCCGGCAGTGCGAATTCATCGCTGACACCTTCCTCCGGTTCCACCAGGGTAAACAGTTCGTCGCCGTCGACGGAGAGCACTTCCGAAACATCATCGCCGGCGTGTTTGTCATCGCGAGTCATCGCTGCATCGACGGTTTCGACGCTGGAAGTGCAGGCGTCGAATTCCGCATCGACACAGACGGTCGTTATCTGCGCTGAGGATGGCGGTTCGGGAATCTCTTCGCGGAAGACATGGCTTAGTTCACGGACCGTCACGAAGCTTTCATCAAGTTCTTCGACCGGAATCGTGATTGACGGCGCGACACCGATCAGGTTCGGAGGCCACTCGGCGGTCAGCACGGGAACGTCGAAATACCGCCGGCCAACCGTGTCGACAAACGGGACGTCGCGGCCATATTCCAGCCAGGTGTATCGGTCGAACACGGGCACGGGACTGACGTCACCTGGCAGCCGGACCCACGACTCGGACGGTGACGCCACTGCAGCGGTGGTCGCGGCCGGTTGTCGCCATTCTCCGGGCGGTGACCACGGACGAAAGTGCTCGAACTCCGGCGCCGGCACCAATTCATCGGAGTCATCAATTCGCAGGATGGAGCCCGATGAGGCAACAGCGGCGTCATCGGCATCAGGGATGGCGCTTGTTGCAAAGTCGTCTGCCGTGTCGCTTGCTGAATCCGACAACTCCGCGAGCTCATCGTCGGGAAACGAATAGGGCAGGGCGTCGTCATCAGCCGCAGCGCAGGCTGCCGCAGACGCGTCGAATTCGTCGACCGGTTCGACGGGAACTTCGTCGGTGTCGGCGGCGGCAACGGTGGTTTCGGCCGGTACCGCGCCGATTTCAATCACGCCGTGTTCGGCAATGACGGACCTTGCCGAAGAAGCAGCGTCTGCGACAGAACTCGCGTCAGCAGCGGGAGCACCGATTTCAATGACGCCGTCTGAGCTGAATGTGCTGCCTTTCGTCACCGCGTCGGCTTCTGCGCAGGTTCCGTGGACGGCTGTGTGACGTTCGATACGGTCGAACTCATCATCCGCGGTGCCGGTCATGGACACGTTCCACGAATACGGCAGGTGCTGCAATCGCTGCAGGGCTTCGTCGACATGTTCGGGCGTCACAAGCTGTGCATCGGTCTGCGACGCGACCAGCAGCGATTCGTCGGCCAGCAGATTCAGGCACTGAGGCACGCCGTCCGCGGCTGCGACGATGCGTTCAACGGACAGCGGCTGAAATACGTTCGCACAGTCGCCGCCAACGGCGCTGAGATGCGCGGCCAGGTACGAAACGGCTTCTCCGGCGAGCAGCGGTTCCGGAAATACATGCGACCGAATCTTCTGTACGAAATCCGTCATCGCGGGAGCCGCCAGGACGTCTTCCAGCGAGAGCGCACCGCTGATCAGCACACGGCACACGCGTCGGCCGTCGACTTCTTCTTCCAGCAGCGAACGCAGTTCTGTGAAGATTTCCGGATTCGCCAGGTGAGCGTCGTCGAACAGGACAATCATCGGTCCCCAGAAATCGACGGTTTGGGACAGGCGTTCGATAACCTGCCAGTGTTCGGCTGATCCGCATTCCCGCCCGATTGCCGGAACATTGCTTCCTTCTGACCGGTTGCTTCGCAGTCGGCGCAGCATCAGGCCCAGCATCGCGGTGGAAGTCCGGACGGCTCCCGCGGAAAACAGCACGACCTGTCCGTCCGTCTGCAGTCGCCGCGACAAATACTTCAGCAGCGACGTCTTGCCGATGCCGGCAGGTCCGGTCAGCACTGCGGCGCCGAGATCCGATCGCAGAGTATGCAGCACGACAGGAATGATCCGCCGCAGCGACTCCGACTGAAAAAAAGCCCGCTCCGGAGGCGCGGACTGAAACGGCTTGCCGTGAAATCCGAAGTGATGATGGTACATCCGACTATCCACAAGAAGACCTGACGGGCAAACCGGCAGAATCCGCCGGCGCAGGGAGTCTGCCTCCAGGGAAACATCGAACACCTGCAACCGGAATCTTTAGAACATCCGTTCCCGCCGGACAGGTCCGCCACACACCGGCGGCACCGACTTTCCAGCCCGTGCCCGCGACGGGGAATCAAAAGTCCAACTGAGCCCGCACGGCGTAGATGTTGGTATCGCTGTCGCCAACGGGGGCCCGGACCAGGTCCGCGTTGATGTAGTTGAACTGCAGCTTCGTGAAGTCGTTCAGATACCAGTTCAATCCGAATGTGACGTTGGAAAGTTCTCCGCCGGTCACGACACCTTCGTTCAGATTGATCCAGGAGTATCGCATCGCGACTTCCCAGGCTCCGCAGCCGCAGTTCGAACCGATCGGGTTTTTGGGTTTGATGCGTCCCAGAGCGGCGCTGGCCTTGTTATACGGGCGATGTTCTCCCGTCAGAATCCAGCCGGCCTGGGCATAGAAGGAAGGGAACAGCAGGTTTCCCGCGCCGTTCGCGTTCACCAGCGAATACCGCAGTTCGGACTGGCCGTGGAACGGTCCCCAGGTGCCGGCCAGTTCCGCATTCAGCAGGTTGGCGTTTTCCGCAATGATGGGCAGCGTATCGACGAAAAACGGTACGGAGCCCGGCACAGCAAGCGGTCCGCCGTATTCCGGAACGTTGCGGTACTGAATCCTGTTGTCGGGAGTCGCGATATAGCTGTATCCGCCGCCGACATGAATCAGAAAATCGCTGCTGGTTTCTTCCAGAAGGATGGCGGTCACGCGAGTCGCTCCGCCGTAGCCGCGGTCGCCGATGCTGTTGCCGAAAGGATCGGTGCCGGTGCCAAACACGGAGGCTGCCCACGTCACGCTTTGATCGGCCGACGTATCATGGAAACCAACACCGATCTGCCGGAACGGTGCCAATGCAAACATCAGCGGACGTTCCAGAAACGTGAGTTCCTTGACGCTGGTCAGTTCATCCAGGCCGAACGGCTGCCGCCACTGTCCGATCCGAACATTGCCGAACGTCGGCACTTTGGCGACGTCCAGCCAGACATCCATGAATGACGGCCGACCGTTGAAAGCAAAGTCCATTTCAAGCTGATAACTGACATCCTTCGTGACGTTTCCGACGGCAGCCAGTCGAGCACGCCGAAACCCGCGATCGTCCTGCACATCGCCAAGAGTGGCGACACTGGCGGCGTCCTGCTGGAACCAGCCGGCGTCGGCCTGAAAGAACCCGGTGACTTTGACGGTTGGGTAAACCACAGCCGGCGGCTCAGAAGCCTTTGGCTTTTCGAGCGACTTCTTCAGTTCGCTCAGCTCATGCTCCAGCGCCTTGAAGCGGGCATCCAGCGGATCTTCGCCTTCTGACTTGTCAGTTTCCGGCGACCCGACAACTTCCGGCGGCGGCACTTCTTCCAGCCATTCAATGGGCCGGATGAATGGAACTTCGCGACTTTCGTCGAACAAACCATCCAGTTCGTCAGCCGCTGCCAGTGGTGAGAAGGCCATGAGAGCCGCGAACACGAAAGAGAGACGCGGGCCGCTGAATTTGCGAGTGAAAAGACCGGGTGCCATGAGGATTCCTTTCCTGCATTCGACGCGTTGTCACAGGCACAGGCATGCGTGATAACCGTCCCTTCCTATCGACACGGTCCAACCGGTCATTCGAATTGTTCCGCGCTGGACGGTCGTATCGAAGAACATGATGGCACGGCCTGGCCGGAGATCCTGCCCAGCCTGAACGACCCGTACACCTCCGAAGTTTCCCCTCGTCGAATGCCCGAATCCAGGACAGGCGACTCGTGCTTTAATCTTGTTCTCACGTTTGTGCCGCAATGCGTGACGCGGCGTCGCGGGAGCCAGCGGTACTAGCGCAGTGCCTATGATCGGTTCGGCAGCTCATCGCTGTTTGCGGCCGCTCATTTCTTCCAGCAGGTCTGTCTGTACCTGTTGAATTTCCAGCAACCGCTGCCATTGGTGCGTGAGCAGCAGGTCCAGCTTGGAATGCAACTGGCGAATCTCCAGTTCCGCTTTCAGGTTGACGCGATAGTCGTGCTCCGAACGCAGCCGGTCCTTCGCCTCCTGACGATTCTGACTCATCATGATCACGGGAGCCTGCATGGCGGCCAAACACGACAACACCAGGTTCAGCAGGATAAACGGAAACGGGTCGAAGGGTTTCGACAGCACCAGATGCGTGTTGATCGTGATCCACACAACGAGAATGACGCCGAACGAAATGATGAATGACCAACTGCCGCCGAAGCTCGCGACCGAATCGGCGACCTTCTGGCCGAATGTTGTCTGCGTCTCGAATTCCTGGTTGATGTTCTGAGACAACAGCTCGTGATCCCGCAGACTTCTTACGACGTCCTGTTCCAGCGCCGACAGTTCGCCTCGCTCGGTTTCCAGCACGTCCTGCACATAGATGCCGCGGTACCGATTCAGGTCGGTCAGACAGATGTTGCCGTCCGCCGGCCAGTCCGGGTGGTCTCGCCGAATGATGTCCGCCAGCGCAGGCCGCACGATGGCTGCCGGCATGGCTGATGATCGAGCAACGTCTTTGCCGCAGATGTCGCAGCGGACGCGGTGATTCGCCGTGTTTTTCATGATTGCCAGGATTCCGAAACGAAGACGATGGCGTGACCGGTTTTCGGCAGATGCGAAATGCCCTGCCGCCGAAACACGACGTGCCGCCCCGCCACCGAACCTGCATCAGTGGTGCCTCGGGGAATCTATACTGGCCGCGGCGAACACTGATATATCCAGCACCTCTTCCGCCGCGAGCCAGAAAACCTCAATTGACCCCGCTCGGGGTATAAGCAGTGTCTCACGGACGCGAGTCCCTCGTCCATGCGATGGACAGCGAATCCGTCGCGGAATGTCGGCCTGGAGTCTGGACGCCAGGAGCGGTGTCGCTCGCGACTGCCGCGCGGTCGCGCAGCTTCACGGGACGTATGCGTTCCGCGTACCGCTGAATGTCTTCGTCCGTGAAAGCACTGTCTTCATGCAGTTCACTCAGCCATTCCGGCTGATTCGGAAATGCATCGGCCAGAGGCGTTCCGGACAACGTCACGTTGACAGCGCGTCCAAAGGCCGATGACAGCGCCACCGACAGTCCGACCACGGCACAAACGGCAAGAATCTCACGCACGATTTCCCTGTGGCCCATCCCGCCGTCACGTGCGCGGAATGCCTTCAAACTCCTGACAAAACCGCGAGCGGCTCCCGCTTCACAGAAAAAACGCGGTTAACAGCAGCGGCCGAGGCTCCCGCCCCCGCTTTGCAGCGGCCTCGCCGGACCGGCAGACGCTTTTCGGGAACTGATACGAGATATTAGACATATTGTCTTATTTTCTGGAAGAGTTTTCCGTTTCTTGTTCATCGTTCCGCTCTTGGACGGCGGCCGGTCCGCACCGGGTGCGCACAACCCGGATTTCGATCACGGGCTGAATGAGCGGTCCTTTTCCCGCCTGACAACGCGTCGCCGTCGGTCGTGAGCTTCCTTTCAGGGACCCGTCAGCGATGATCCGGGTTCGAACCACTGGTTGTTCGCTACCGGATGAAAAAAATTGCCGCCGGAAGGTCGCCTGACGCATGCCCGCCAGAAAATCGAATCTCGCAGCGCGTGAACGCTGCGTTGCGTTTGCCGGCGGAGGTTCCGGCGGGCACCTCACACCGGCCATCGCGATCGCGGAAGAACTGCGAACGCTGTGGCCGGACCTGAAGCTGCTGTTCTTCATCAGCGAGCGACTCGTCGATCAGCAGATCCTGGACGCCAGCGGCCTGAATGAGTCAGCGAGCGTCATTCTCGTGCGGCAGGCCATTCAGCCCGGACCATCGCTGAAGCGACGTCCGCTGCGGTTTCTGCGCGGCGTGACTGCATCGGTCCGGCAGTGCCGAAGATCGCTGGAGCAACATGGATGCGGCTTCGTTCTGGGGCTGGGTGGTTTCGCATCCGTGCCGGCGATTCTCGCAAGCCGCCGGTTCAGACTGCCGGTGGCTCTGCTGGAAACGAATACAATCCCCGGTCGGGCGAACCGTATGCTGAGCCGTTTCGCGGATGTCACGTTTTCCGGCTTCCCCATGGAACAGCGATTCGTCGATCGCTGGGTGTCGCCGCTGATAACGACTGCTGTACCGCTTCGGCGCAGCTTCTTTCAGTCAACCGGTGATCACGTTCAGCAGACGATTGATGTTTCCGCCGAACGACCTCCGGCCGTCGACGTGCGCGGGTCGTCCGCCAATCGTTCAGGGAATCGCGCCGAGAAGCTGTTGCTGGTGCTGGGCGGCAGTCAGGGTGCTCAGCGGCTGAATGAACTTGTTGTGAACGCAGTTCGGTTGCCCGGTGTACTGCCGCCGGATTGGGAAATTCTGCATCAAACCGGCGCGGACGACGTTGATCGCGTCAGAGCCCGGTACGCCGAATGCTGCGGCAACGTTCGGGTGGTTCCGTTCATTGACGATGTCTGTGCCGCGATGAAGTCAGCGTCGCTGGTGATTAGTCGAGCGGGAGCGGTTTCGCTGGCGGAGATTTCCGCGGTCGGCCGAGCGTCGATCCTGATCCCGCTGAGAAACGCGGCGGACGGGCATCAGTTACAGAACGCCGTCTTCTGCGTCAGCCGCGATGCGGCGCTGATTGTCGACGAAGCGGACAGCGGCGCCGTTGACGTTCTGGCAGGCCACGTGCGTCGCGTCTGCGGCAGTGAGCAGACGCGCGACAGCATGGCAGCCGCGGCTGCCGGACTTCAACAGCGTGATGCCGCGGCAACAATTGCCAAACACATTCTGTCACAGATGGTTGACAGACAGCCTGCCTTCGGCGCTGATCCGTGATTCGCGTCACCTGCGCACCACACAACCGTGTCACAAGAATACGATGGCTGAAAAACATAAACTTGACGGCATCTCGCTTAGCTTGTCCGCGCCCGACCAGAGTCCGGGGGAATGGATCGGTCAGGGAGAAATCCTGAAACAGTTGCTGGCCTGCTGGCTGGTTGTGGACGCGCGGGACCTGCCGCTGACTCCGCGGCTGCTGGGGACTCCGGGCATCGGAAAGACGACGCTGGCCATTTCCGGAGCACGCACGCGCGGCCAGGACTTGTACATCTATCAGTGTACGGCGGACACCCGGCCGGAAGACCTGCTGGTGACGCCGGTGCTGGCTGAAAGCGGAAAGATTGCGTACCACGCATCGCCGCTGGTGACGGCGATGATCCGCGGCGGCATCTGCATTCTGGACGAAGGCAACCGCATGAATGAAAAGTCGTGGGCCAGTCTGGCGCCGCTGCTGGACCATCGGCGATACGTCGAATCGATCGTCGCCGGTGTCACCATTCATGCTCATGCCGACTTTCGCTGTGCCGTGACGATGAACGACGATGAGTCTACGTTCGAAATTCCCGACTACATTCTCAGCCGGCTGCAGCCCACTCTGACGCTCGGCCACCCCACGCGCGCGGACGAGATGGCCATCCTGCAGTATCACCTGCCGTTCGCCGATGATCAGATGCTGAACCTGACTGTGAATTTTCTGCAGGAGTCGCATTCACTGAATCTGGATTTCAGCACTCGCGACGGAATCAATGTGCTGCGGTACGCGCTGAAGCGGCTGGCTCAGAATCCCGAACACCCCGTCGCCCGCGATGATCTTTGGCGGGAAGCTCTGGAACGCTGTCTGGGTGAAGATGCCGAAGACCTGCATTCGCTGGCCGAACGAAAGAACCAGTCGCTGGGTGGAAACATTGTGCCGATGGGCCTGGGCGACTTCTTCTTTTCCCCGGACGATCCGCTGCACCCGGACTTTGAAGACGACGATGACGATGACAATCTGGATTTCGGCGACACCGAACACGACAGCGACGACGACGAAATGCCGTTTTAGTGATCTGTCAGATGAGAACATACCCTCCCGTTTCAACGGGAGGGTCGAAGTTTGATCGCCGCGCAGGCGATCAAACAGATTCGCTTCGCTCAAGGGGAGTTCCCTTCCGAGCCTTTGGAATTGAAGGGCGGCATTCGCAACAAGACAGATTCTTTTCACGGGAGGTCCCAGCAATTTCTCTGCATTGGTAAATTCACATCTGCCGTCACCCTAGCCAACTGCAGGGCTCGCTCTGCCGATATCGCCAGTCGCGTGAAAAGAGAATGCGGCGACGAAAGATATTGGAAGCGGCGACAAGTCGCGGCGGTCCTTCGATGTCGCTTTGTTGAAGGGGTCGGACAGCGAACCTGTTGCTTTCCTGGCTTGAAGCGACACCGTCAGAAACAAGATCAGAAACACGATTTGCAGGAACCGGATTGCATGCGTCCCTGGATACTGGCCGAAACGAATTTTTCGCACGTCCGCGACTGCCATTACGATGTCGCCGTCCTGCCGATGGGCGCCACGGAGCCGCATAACCTGCACCTGCCGTACGGCACGGATACCTTCGAAGCTGACGCGATTGGTTCCCGGGCCTGCGAAGCTGCATGGAACGCCGGCGCGCGAGTCATCATGCTGCCGACAATTCCTTACGGCACTGAAACAAATCAGGCGAAGTGCCGGTTGTCAATGAACGTCAATCCGTCGACGCTGGCGATGGTAATTGGCGACCTGGTGGATTCGCTGGAAAATCACGGTGTGCGCAAGTTGCTGATTCTGAACAGTCACGGCGGCAATGAATTCAAACCGCTGCTGCGCGAATTACACGGCAAGACGACCGTGCAGTTGTTTCTGTGCGACTGGTTCCGGGGCATCAGTGCTGATGTTCAGAAAGACATATTCGATGACGCAGGCGACCATGCGGGAGAAATGGAGACGGCGCTGGCGCTGGCGTATTTCCGCGACCTGGTCGTGTTCAACGCGGATGGTACGCTGCAGGCCGACGACGGCACGGTCAACCCGACGCGATTCGGCGCGGTCAACAACGGCTGGGTCAGCATCACGCGGCCATGGCACCTGCTGACCACAAACACGGGTTCCGGAAATCCTCACCCCGCGACGGCGGACAAGGGTGAGCGGCTGATGACGGTCATTGTGGAACGCCTGTCGCAGTTTCTGGTCGAACTGGCATCGTCGCGGCTGGATGAAGAGTTTCCCTTTTGAGCGGGAGAGTTTGCCGTGTCCGTCCGAAAAATCACGACACGCAGTCACCAGCGAACTCGCCAGGATCATTCCACCGAACTGGCCGAGGACTACGTGGAAGCGATTGCCGAGATGACCGCCGGCGACGCCGTCTGCCGCGTGGTGGATCTGGCTCGAAGATTCGCGGTCAGCCACGTCACGGTGAATCGGGCTGTCGCCAGGCTGGAGCGTGATGGACTTGTCAGCACGCAACCGTACGCTCCCGTGGAACTGACTGCCAAGGGCCGTCGGATGGCGACGGCCGCCAGAGAGCGGCATGAAGTCGTTTACGCGTTTCTGAAAGCTCTGGGAGTCAGCGATGAGACCGCCGCGGTCGACGCCGAAGGCATCGAACATCACGTCAGCCCGGAAACGCTGAAGCTGATGGAACACTTCGCGACAAGAAACGCACGAAACACGGCTTCGTAACAGCGCCGTTGTGGTCGCACGAAAGCGACCAGTCAGCGTCGGGGTCAGAGCTGTTCGACTTCCTGGCCGGGCTGCTGCACTTCGGCGTCAATTCGAATTCGCAGAATGCGGCGTTCGTCCGCTTCCAGGACGGTCAGCTTCAGATTCTGCCACTGGTGAGTCTCACCGGACTCGGGAATGCGGCCGAAGCAACTCAGCAGAAATCCGCCGACTGTGTCGAACTCTTCGTCTTCCGGCAGATTCAGATCGAATTCCTCATTCAGATCGTCGATCGGACAGCGCGCGTCGACTTCGGTGTGACCGTCCTTGTGGCGTTTGACCAGCGGCTGTTCTTCCTCGTCGTACTCGTCGGAAATCTCACCGACGATCTCTTCCAGAATATCTTCCAGCGTCACCAGCCCGGAAACGCCGCTGTATTCGTCGACAACAATCGCCATGTGAACCTTCTTCTGCCGCATGGCTTCCAGCAGGTCATCGATGCCCTGGGATTCCGGAGCGTAGAAGGCGTCGCGGACGATGGTTTCCACCGTGCGTTCCGACGCATCGGCGTTGTCGCTGATGGCAAATGCCAGCAGGTCTCTGGCGTACAGAATGCCGACAACATCATCGACGTTGTCGCGAATGACGGGCACGCGCGAATAGCCGTGTTCGACAATGATCGGCACGGCGTCGCGGATTTTCGTGGACGCATTAACGGCAACGATGTCGGTTCGCGGCGTCATGATGGCGGCGATGTCTTCGTCGTAAAGGTCCATCACGCGATGAATCATCGTCGACGCCTGAAACTGCAGGATGCCTTCCCGCTGGCTTTCGTCGACGACGGACAGCAATTCGTCCGCCAGCATACTGGCCGGCGCGGAATCGGGTTCGGGAACGTCAAAGACGCGATGAATCAGCCTGTCCAGCCGAGTCGCCATCACCCAGACCGGACCGGTCATGCGGCACAGCAGGCTGATCGGCGGCCAGATGTGGAACAGCAGTGATTCGCCGCGCACGCGCGAGACTGTCCAGGGCAGCGCGATGTACAGCAGCGACACGATCAGCAGAATGCCCACGACGCGAATCAGCCATTCCGCGACAGCCAGCCAGCCGGCGGAATAGGGAAACTCGAAGCCGGCAAAAGCGCTGCTGCGGGCGGCCGTCCATGAGCTGGCAATGACGACCAGCATCAGCACCAGTTCCATCAGCAGCAGTGCTCGTTCGCTGTTGCGAAGGATATGACCGAAGCGATCCAGCCGGTCATGTTCCTTACAGATCTCTTCCAGGCGGCTGCGGGAGAAGTCCCGGAGACTGAAGCAGGCCAGAGCCATCAGCAGGGCTCCGGCGGCCACAGTGACGATCAATGCCGTTTCGAGCAGACCGCTCACAAGCGAACCTCCGGTGCTGCCTGGCGTGACGCGGAATCCGGTGCCGGTCCGGGAGGTTCGTCGTCATCACCCGGAATTGCAAGGCGAGGGTCGTCCGGGTAGCGAGGTTCCAGTCCCAGAGCGGTCAGGATCGAGATTTCGCGTGCTCGCATCACAGATTTTTCGCTGCCTGACAGGTCGTCGTATCCGCAGAGGTGCAGCATTCCATGAACGACGTACAGTGTCAACTCGTTCTGCACGGACCACCCGCATCGTTCGGCGGACTCCGCAGCGAACTCGGCACTGACGACGATTTCGCCTTCAATCGAAGCCCCGGCGGACCGTTCAGCGGGACCGTTTCCGGGTGAATCACGATCGTCGGCCGACCAGTCCAGCGCGAAGCTGATGACGTCGGTCGGAAAATCGTGCTGAAGATGGCGGCGGTTCAATTCATGGATCGCGGCGTTATCGACGATCGACACACTCAGGACCGCGCGAGCGACCTGTTCCTGATGCAGCGCGCGTTCCAGATCCTGTTGAAGTTGCCGAACATCCACGGGAACTGAGGTTCGTGAGACAGAGATGTCAAGTTCGTAAGTCGTCACGCCGGCTTCTGATCGGGGTATTTGATGCGACCGTGGTGAATGGCCAGCAGGCTCTTCACCAGAGATTCCTGAACAATTCTCAGCTCGCTCATCTTCAGACCGCATTCATCGAACTGGCCGTCCAGCAGCCGTTTCAGCGTGATTTCGCGGACCAGCGACTGAATCCGCTTGGGAGTCGGTTCGCTGAGACTGCGGCTGGCGCTTTCGACGGCGTCGGCGAGCATCATGACTCCGGTTTCGCGAGTCTGCGGCCGCGGGCCCGGATAGCGGAACGTCGATTCTTCGGCGTCGGTCCGATGATCCTGGTCCAGCCGCATCGTCGCCTCATGATAGAAATACTGAACCAGCGTCGTGCCGTGATGCTGTTCGATGAAGTCGATCAGCTTCTGAGGCAGGTTGTGCTGTTCGGCCATTTCCGATCCGTCCTTGACGTGCCCGATGATGATCAGAGCACTCATGGCGGGAGCGAGATTCCGGTGCTGGTTTTCCTGGCCTTCGATCATATTCTCGATGAAGTATTCGGGCTTCACCATCTTGCCGATGTCATGGAAGTGCGCTCCGACTCGCACCAGCAGTCCATTGGCACCGATGGCGTCGGCTGCGGCTTCTCCAATTGCCGCGACGTTGCTGGAATGGTTGTAGGTGCCGGGAGCCCGGCGGGCGAGTTCCTGCAGCAGCGGATGCGATGCGAGCGTCAGTTCCAGCAGACTGATGTCAGTGACAATGTCAAACGCCGATTCGATAAACGGCAGACTTCCGGTCACCAGGTAGCAGCAGACGAGTGACCAGCCGGCAAACTTCAGCCCTTCCGAAATTGTCGCGGAATCATTCCAGATACCGGCTGCCTCGGGATTCACAACGATGCTGATTCCCCAGACGGAAACAAACGCGACGGCAGCGATGAGGAATCCGGCCTTTATCAGCGTGGACCGCGACGAAACTCGCCGCAGCGGAGCCACGGCGACGAAGCAGATAATCATCAGCACGACGAAGTGGCTGAGCTGCCCGACTGTTGACATCGACACCAGCACGCACAGCATGAAGGCCGTCAGAATCGCCAGCATCTGGTCGTAGACAATGGCCACGATCATCACCGCGGCCATGATGGGAATGATCTCGGCACGCCACGGATCGCGGCTCAGCAGACAGGCGACGCCGACGGCGAACGCACAGATCAGGATGAACGACAGCAGTTGGACGGAATCCCGCAGCAGCTCCTCAAACGACCGTTTCAGGTAGGTCCCGAACAACACTACCAGCAATATCAGCATCAGCGATGCGGCGACAACTCTGACCAGCCGCTCCGACAGACTGACTCCCGCTTCATAGGCTTCGTATTCCAGCTGCAGCAGTCGCCGCTGCTGATCGGCTTCGATACGGGACTCCGGAGGCACCAGCACCGTTCCGGCCGGAAACGCATCGAAAACGGTCTCGACGTCTTCAAATGCCTGCTGTCGGCGAGTCTCGGTAGTGGCCGCGTCGTACGTGACCTGCCCCTTGAAGTTCTTCAGCAGCCACGTTTCCACAAACGGCCGAAGCGGTTTCAGAACCGGCAATTCCACCCAGCCGCGGCCCAGCCGACCGGTATCGCGCAACTGGTCGGCCAGCAGAATGTCGGCCAGTGATCCCGAATGTTTCAGTTCGCCTTCGGAATTGACGATGCGGATCGCCTGCTGCGGCGTGATGGCGCGTTCCGCGTTGTTCAACTGAGGATACGCGGACGCTTCCAACAGTCCCGCCAGTCGGGTGGGGGCGATCAGCTGTCCGAATTCAATGAACAACTGATCGACCTGGTCACCGACCGCATTTCCGGATTCCGTCAGCACCTTCTTTAGTGTGGAAAATTTCTTTTCCGCGTCGGGATCGGCGGCCGGGTTCAGCCCGAATCCTTCCGCGACGCCGGCCGGCAGATTGGCGATGGATTCCGCGTTCGCCAGATCGGTCAACTGGCTGCGAAACGTCGACGTCAGACTGTCCAGCACATCGTTTTGCTGCGTGAAGAACAGCGGCGAGTCTTCCATGGCTTCCGCCTTGGCGCGGCGCGTCTCCAGATCGTTCTCCACACGGAACGCAACGCGGGCGAGCACACCGTCGGAAACGAACTGACCGATGCGATACGTGAATCGTGACCGCCAGGACTGAGTCGCCAGCAGCAGCGCCAGGACGGCCAGCAGACCCAGCAGCAACTGGGTCAGGACTCGATAATCCTGCAGAGCGACGTTGATCTTTTCCCAGACGGATTGCGTGGGCCGATAGACCCGAGTCTGGCGGGAACGACGTGTCCCAAAGAATGACATTATGCTGGAACTGCCGACGGAGTCGCGTCCGCCGCGCTGGCTGGTGCCGGATCCGCTGCCGTCAGTGACTCGCGCTGACGGCGCTGTCCGCTTCGTACGCCGAAACGATTTCGCGTACCAGCCGGTGACGCACGATATCCTGTCCGGTCATTTTCACAATGGCAACCCCCTCGATTGACGAAAGTCGCCTGATTCCGTCATTCAGCCCGCTGGCGGCTCCCGGCGGAAGGTCGTTCTGAGTCGCGTCGCCGGTGACAACGATCCGTGAATTGATTCCCATCCTGGTCAGAAACATCTTCATCTGCGTAACTGTCGTATTTTGCCCCTCGTCCAGAATCATGAATGTATCGTTCAGTGTCCGGCCGCGCATGAAGGCCAGCGGAGCAATCTCGATCACGTCGTTGCTCATGTAACGACGCACCTGTTCAAATTCCAGCATGTCATTCATCGCGTCCAGCAGCGGGCGCAGGAATGGATTCACCTTCGCAATCATGTCACCGGGAAGGAAACCGAGTTTCTCTCCGGCTTCCACGGCCGGGCGAACAAGCACGATCTTGCGGACTTCCTCCTGCCGCAGAGCCTGCAGAGCCATGGCGACCGCCAGGTAGGTCTTGCCGCAGCCGGCAGGGCCGTCGCAGAACACCAGCGAATGGTCCTGCATAGCGGCCACATACTTCTGCTGTCCCTTTGTTTTCGGCTTGACCGTTCCGACCTTGTCGCGGCCACCGCGGCCATTGCGATTTTCTGATTTGTATGTCGGTGGTGCTGAATCGACCGCGTCGATCTCGCAGCCGTTGCCGTAAAGGGTTTCAGTTGCCAATGCTGCGGGCTCCACATTCAGGTTAAGAGTTTGTTGCACGTCGCTGGGACGCAGTTCGTCGTGGCGCAGAAGAATTGTCTGCCACTGCTGCAGAACTTCGCGGCAATGGTCGACCTGTGCTTCGTCACCCAGAATTCGAATCGCGTTGCCTCGCAGCACAACGCTGGCTCCGGTTGCTTCCCGCAATTGCCGCAGGTGCTGATCCCGCGGACCGAACAGACTGCGGGCCTCATCGGGATGCTGGAGTCGAATGTTGGCCTCTGCCATTCGGGTGAGGTTCGCCTTGAAAGCTGTCGGAAAGACGAGTCGCGTTCGCGGAGTTCTGCTCCAACGAATTCCGAGCGGTTCTTCCGGAAGCCGCGCGGGAACAAATCGCGTCCGTGTCAGCCGGTTACGCAAGCGTCAAATGTCACGACGGAATGTCACGATGGATGTGTCTGGTAACGAGTGTCGTCGATCGCAGCGACCGGGCATCGATTGTCACGGCCATACGGTCGAAGGTCAAGAATTCGAGTTGTCTTCGGTTCGGACACCGCCTGCCACCGGCGGTTCAGATTTCGCGGGCAACCATGTTGCAAAACTCATGCACAAATATACGCGGCGAATGGAAAGACGCGCGGAATTCCTTCGGCACGACGTTCTCAATTGCAAAAAACGTGAAATTCCGAATAGCCGCTTTTTTCCGTCCGACTACGTCCGGCCTCGTTTACGGCGCGCCGCTGTGTCGCAGGCGGCGGAATTGCGATCGGGCGGTCAGACTGGTGACGTAGTCTTTTCTCCACACGACGAATTCCCTCCGGACGGCGAACTGCGGAAGAACTAAGATGTCGGCGACTCTGGAACATCCTCCCCAAAACGAAACGCGGCAAATGCAGAATGAACTGCCCGAACCGCAGGCAGATACGCTGCCGGATGCATCAGTGCTGGAAGACAAGACTCCGGCATGGTTGCGGACACCCGCCGTATCAGCGGTCTATGTGGTGATTCTGGGAACTCTGCTGCTGGTCTTCGCCAACCGGCCGCTGTGGCATACCGATCTCTGGGATCACGTCAACTACGGCGAACGGATCCTGAGGGCCAGGTCACTGCCTTCCACGGAACCGCTGCTTCCACTGGCGTCCGGGATGCCAATGGTCAACACGGCCTGGTTGGCACAGTTGGGAATGGCCGTCCTGTTTGAACGACTGGGGATCGCCGGCATTCAATTCGCCTGCGGCCTGGTGATCGTCCTGTCGATCGGAACCGTCTCCTGGGCGGCGACGCGGCGCAGCGGATCGGTTGTGTTCGGACTGCTGGGAGCCGCCGTGTTTTTGTGGATGAACATGCAGCAGTTCCTTGCCGTGCGTCCGCAATTGACGGGATTGCTGCTGTATTGCATCCTGATCTCTGTACTGCTGAGCGGCGGCTTCCGTCGCAGAGCAGCGTGGATTCTGCTTCCGCTGATGTTTGCCGTGTGGGCCAACTGCCACGGATCATTCGCTGTCGGTCTGCTGGTGATGGCCACGACAGGAGTCGGACATGCGATCAGCGTGCTGATGCGAACCCGGTCGATCACGGCCGCGCTTCGCAGCCGGCGATTTGTGCGACTGGTGCTGCTGACTCAGTTGTGCGCGGTTGCCGTGCTGCTCAATCCGTGGGGGCTGGATCTGTATGACACGGTGTTGAAGATCGGTACGCATCCCAACATCCGCTCAATGTTCGAATGGGATCCCATGACTCTGCGCATGAAGCAGGGGCAGGCGGCGGCAGTGATGGTGTGTCTGCTGTTCCTTGCGGTGAAGCTCAGTCCCCGGCACGTGCGAGCCGATGAGGCGCTGCTGCTGCTGGTAACGGGCGGCATGGCACTGTGGTCGTCGCGAATGGTGAACTGGTGGGCTCCGGTGATGGCGGTTTCGATCGCCGGTCACGGTGCCGCGGCCTGGCGATCGCTGCGACATCGCCCGCGACCGACGGAAGCCCGTGTTCGTACGGGACTATGGACTGTGGTCAACGCCGGTCTGTGCTGGGTGTTCTTTGCACTGACGACGCTGGGTGTCCAGGTCGTTCACGGGAAAGCTCCGGATCCGCATCGTGCACTGTCGCGGCAGACGCCGCTGAACGCGATTGAGTTTCTGAACGCGGCGGAAACGCTTCCTCCGGGAATCACTTTCATGCCGGCGGAATGGGCGGGAGCCGTGATGCAGTTCGGCCCGCACCAGCTTCGTCCAATGGTCAACCTGCACGTGCATGTGATCCCTGAAGAAATCTGGACGGACTACATCCGGCTGCTGGCAGGGCCATCGGACTGGAACGGTCTGCTGGACCGCTATGGAATCAATCTTGTCGTCGCGGAAAGAGGCCGGAACGACCGCCTGATGCGACTGGCAACTGACAGCGGCGACTGGGAAACACTCTACCAGGACGCTCAGGCCGTGGTCCTGCAGCGAAAGCAGCTCATCCAATAGCGTTGAGAGAACAGCAGGCTGACCGGTTTTTTTCAATGCGGCGTTGATTGCAGTCATACAGAAGAATCGCAGCGGGCCAGTTTCTTCCGCCGAAATCCGATCATTCAAAATCACTCGATACAGCGAACGACCATGTCTCGTCCCAATTCGATCACTGTCCGAACGGCACTTCTGGTGCAGGGAATCTTCAGCGTCGCGTTTTCCGCGGCGTGGCTGCTTCTGCCGGACCATCGTCGTCAGGTGCTGCTGGCGGATCTTCAGCAAAAGCGAGCGACTGCCGACGTCGAACTCGTCAACGTCGAACCTGTCCGAGCGATGCCGCTGTATGACGACGCAACGGTTGTCTCCGACGACGAACTGGCTGCCGTTCTGCAGAAGATTCTGCCTCGGTTCGACAGAAACAAGCTGCGGCCAAATTTTGTGGAACACGCGCTGCGAGTCTGGGGGGACCGGATTGAATTCAGCGATCCGGCTCTGATCAGCGGTCCGCAGATGCGAGACTATCTGCTGGACAGCGGACAATACGTGGCCTCCTGGGGCGCCGATTCCCAGCCGATTCTGGAAACGACCGATGACGGCGTCTTCGTGCGGTGGGGCGTCGATTCCAGCACGTCGGTGCATCACGACCACATGCTGGCATCGCTGGCTGAAGCCGGTGTCAGCCTGGAGACACCCGTTTTCACGGCAGGCCGGCGGCTGACAATGAAGAATGTGCTGTCCGAAGCGCTGCGGGACTTTCGTCTGGATGAACGGGAAACTGAATGGTCGGCGATGGCCTTCGGTTCGTACCTGATTCCTCAGCACACGGCGACCTGGCATAACGGTCAGGGCCGGGAGATTTCCTTCGACCTGATCGCCCGGCGTCTGATGAGAAACCACAAGCGTCACGGAGTCTGCCAGGGCACTCACCGCGTGTTTTCGCTGATGATGCTGCTGCGGCTGGACAAGGAGTTCGGCGACGAGATCCTGTCCGACGAAGTCGAAACCGAAACGATGGCATTTCTGACCGACGTTCGCGATCTGATCATCGCGGCGCAGTACCCCAACGGTTCCTGGCCACCAAACTGGATGGACGGCGACGAGGCCATGAGCAACGAAGATCCGGAGGAAAAGATCTATCGCCGGGTTATTGCCACCGGACACCACCTGGAATGGCTGGCGATCGCTCCGCGGGAGCTTCACCCGCCGCACGACCGCATCGTCGCCGCCGCCGACTGGATCATCGCCAACATGCAGCAGACGCCGCAGTCCGAGATCGCCGGCAACTTCACCTACTACTCTCACGTCGGCAACGCTTTGGCACTGTGGCGAAAGACGTCGGCTCCGGAGTTCTGGGAGCTCTGGCGGGCGGGGCACCCGGAAGCGGAAGATGCTGCCGCAAGCGCGGTGGAAGCACCAGCCGCCACGGATCATTGACGCTCCGAATCATCCCACACGGAAGCCGAAAAATCCGTACTATCAATAGGTTGATCGGTGTTCCGAAGCGAATCCGCAAGCAGGGAAGTTTGATTCCCTCGCAAAGCCGATTTGGCCGATGGATGACACTATCTTCCCCGCCCGGAATCGCCGCTGGCGTCCCGATCGTGCGGGTCGCGTTGAATCCACGGTTCGGATCGATCGTATTCCTTTTTCCAGACATCTCCTGAGAATTGCAGCGGCGCTCGGATAACGCCGACTGAGGACAGGGAGGAGCCTTCCATGTTAGTACTTTCGCGTCAGCGCGATGAAACCATTGTCATCGGAGATTCGATCCGAATCACGATCGTCGAAGTCCGCGGCGACAAGGTGCGCATCGGCATCGACGCTCCCCGCGACGTGACCGTTCATCGTCAGGAAGTTTACGACGCCATCAAACGAGAACTGGAGAATCCGAAACCGGAGTCTCACTAACTTCAAGTGTTCTCGCTCTACATAGATTCCCAATACGATTCAGGCCGGCTGGCATTCAGCCGGCCTGATTTCGTTTGCGCCTCCCGTCGGGAAAAATTCTGCGGCCCGGCCGGCCGCCGCGTCGGTCGCAATGGTGAACAGCGAGCGTCCGGCCGCTGGTCCGCCGGATGCCGTGAACGCTACACGATGGAAGTGCGTTGAAATCCCGTCTGACATGTCGACGGCAACTGTCTTCTGCGTTATCGTTTGCCGGAGGAAGGACTGCCATGCTGAGTATTTCTGACGGCTCAGTTCGCATGTGCGACGGTCTTCGACGCCGCGAAGCGATTCGCGTCGGCGGCCTGTCGGCGCTGGGACTCTCACTGCCGCAACTACTGTCCGAACGGACGGCTGGCGCCGTTGACCAGCCGAACACAGGAACGTCGCATCTGCCGAGCTTTGGCAAGGCGAAGTCGGTGATTTTGTTCTGGCTGCTGGGCGGACCGCCGCAGCATGAGTCCTGGGATCCGAAACCGGACGCTCCTGAAAACATCCGCGGCGAATTTGGCGCGATTGATTCGATTGTGCCCGGAATTCGCGTGGGTGAACTGATGCCGCTGACGTCCCGCCACACGGACAAGCTGGCGGTGCTGCGAGCGGTCGTGACGAAGGACCAGGCCCATTCGTCCAGCGGATATCAGATGCTGACCGGTGTGCCGCATGAACCGCTGAGCAGCGAAAACGTCACCGCCAAAGCTCCCAATCTGTGGCCGTCGTGGGGAGCGATCGTTCGCGCGCTGCGACCGGACCGCAATGGCCTGCCGTCCGCCATCACGCTGCCGCGTCACATTGCCAATGACGGAGAAATCGTCTGGCCGGGGCAGGACGCCGGATTTCTGGGCCGGAAGTTCGACCCCTGGCTGCTGAACTGTGATCCGTCGGAAGCGGACTTTCGCATCCCGGAAATCTCGCTGGCTCCGGGCATCGACGATACGCGGCTGAACGTACGCCGCGACCTGCTGCGTGAACTTGACCACCGGCAGCAGCACCTGGAAACGTCGCTTCGCATTCGCCGCTATACTCAGCAGACGCAGCAGGCGTTCACACTGGTCACCGGAAAGGGTGCTCGAGACGCGTTCAGCGTTTCCGCCGAATCGGAACACGTCCGCGATCGGTACGGACGAAATCGCTTCGGCCAGTCGGTGCTGATGTCTCGCCGGCTGGTGGAAGCGGGAGCATCGCTGGTGCAGGTCAACTGGACTCGCGTCGCCGGAGCCGACAACAACGGCACCTGGGACACTCACAAGAACCACTGTGCCAGCCTGAAGAATCCGCTGATGCCGATGATGGATCAGACGTTTTCCGCGTTACTGGAAGATCTCGACCAGCGCGGAATGCTGGACGAAACACTGGTCGCGTGGCTGGGAGAATTCGGGCACACTCCGAAAATCAACGGCAACGCGGGTCGCGACCACTGGGGCAACTGTTTCTCACTGGCACTGGCCGGCGGCGGCATCAAAGGCGGCGTTGTCCATGGAGAATCGGACGCTCACGCCGCCTACCCGGTTTCCGGAATCGTGACACCGCGCGACATCGCAGCAACGATCTTCCACTGTCTCGGATATGTTCCGGAAACGCAGATTCACGACCAGTTCGCCCGCCCGATTCAGATCAGCCGGGGCGAAGTCATCGAAGCCGTGCTGTAATGACCATCAGCGTCAGTGTGCTGAGGCGAAGTGAATCGGAAGGATTTGTGTCGCGACCCGTGAAGTCCCTCACGGCCGGACCTCCAGCACCACCGGAAGCGACGTGATGTTGTCGACGTTCGATTTCAGGAAGAACGTTCGCGACGTCCCGGGGACCCAGTCCGCGGCGGTGATGAAGAACTCGCGGTCAGTCTGACCTTCCAGCACCATAAGTCCGTTCAGTCCGATGTTGTCGACGAAGGTACCGTGCGGCAGGTTACGTCCGGAATCTTCGTTTCCAAACGTAACGATGCCGTCGTGAGCATTCCGCTGCACGATCAGCCTGGCCGGAATTGTCTCGCCCGGATGAATCACCAGCCTGGCAGCCTGATCCGGCTGACCGTTCGGATCGGCCTCCGCTGCGACAATTCGGACTCGGATCTTCGGGTCCTTCAGCAGCTTCAGTTCCTCCAGGCCGGTCAGCGGATGTGTTACCTGCCGGCCGTTGATGGTCGCGGTCGCGGTAATCGTGATCGCGGCAAGTTGTTCGGTGGTCGGTTCTGCGGCGGCTTCTGTCGCATAAACGATCATCAGAGCCTGACGCTGTTCGGCCTGTATGGTGGTCGGACCTGACGATTCAAATCCTTCGGGCAGATTGTCGACGCTGATGGTAATCGGCCCTTCGAAGCCGTCGATTCGGCGGGCGGTAAACGACATTTCCTGGCCCGTTCCGGCAGCGACGGAAATCTTGCCCCCGCCGACGCTGACTTCAAAGTCCGGCGACGGGTGCCGGATTGTGAGTTCGTACGCGTAGTCGGGCCCCGAAAAACCTCGCGCGTCGGTCAGCCGCACCAGGTAATCGCCGGCGTCCGGAGCCGTAAAGAACAGCCGGGAATCATGCCCCCATTCGCGCTGCGGGTCGTCATCGTTTTCGAAGTAAACCGGAAACACGGGCAGGCCGTTGTCAATCAGCGGTTCGTCGGGATCCTTTGGCACCACGATGAAGCACGGTGCCTGCAGAGCGTGCGCCGTCGGCGTTGTGCCGAAATACGTGTACCGATTTCCGGCACCCGGATAGACCTTGAACCCGGAATCCGGACCTCTTGGGTACAGCCACAAACGCACGACTTCGCCATCGGCATAGAGGTATTCGTTGAGTTCCATTTCCTGCCAGTTGAACACCCGGAAATCGTCGCTGGTGTCAGAATCCTTGCCTCGGAACGTGAAGTAGGAATCTCGCACGGCCTGCAACCGCGTCTGCAGAACGCGACGTCCGTCGGCGTGCAGCACTTCAATCGCGGAATCCAGCGGTGACTTGTTTCGTTCCGCCTTCACTTCAATCAGCAGCGTCTCTCCTCGCTCGGCGTGAAATCGAAAGTCGTCCGTGTCAACCGCTGCGGCGGGAGCAGCGCCGTCCTGCGCAGCAATCGTTCCCGTCACTGTGACGGGAATGGAAACGACCTGGGCCTGGTCGGCGCGGTTCGGTTCAGACTCGGCTATTCTCGACGGTGCTGCGTCCGGCGACGTTGATGGCGACCTCGCTGCCGGTGCGTCGGCTGTCGCTGGAACGGCAGAATCCGCCGCTTCCGCCGGAAGTGAAAAGCTTCCCGTCGTTCCGTCAATGCGCGTGACGAAAAGTTCCAAGTTGCTGACAAAACAGGCGGACGTCACGACGCTGCTTTGAACCGGCAGCGCCTGCAGATGAGTCAGCGGCGATGTGGTCCAGACGCGAAGCGTGCCGTCCTCGGCAGCGCTGGCCAGCCGTGATCCGTCGACAGAGATCGCCAGCGTCGTAATCGCCTGCTCGTGAGCAAATCGTGCCGTCAGCAGCGGGTTGATTTGCGGCTTCTGAAGCGAAATCAGTTGCCACACGCGAATCCGATTGTCTGCTCCGGCAGCATAGATCTGCCGGCCGTCAGGACTGACCAGCACGGCGTATTGCTCCGCCTGGGGCTGGCTGAGCGTATCCAGTCGTTCGCCATCTGACGTTCGCCAGACCTTGACAGTTCCGTCCGCGCTGGCGCTGCACAGCACGGTTCCTGTCGGATCGAACGCCAGATCAAAGACGCTGCCGTTGTGACCTTCCAGTGTTCGCAGCAGAACTCCGGTTTCGACGCTGTGCAGCAGGATCTTTCGATCATAGCCGGCGGTGGCGATCACGCTGTCGTCGTGATTCAGGACTGCGCTATAAACCGAGTCGGAGTGGCCGCCAAACTGCTTCAGAATGCTGCCGTCGTACTGGTTCAGGATCAACGCAATGCCTCCGACACCCGGAATCCCGCACGCCGCAGCCAGCCACGGATGAGTGTGTGCCGACGACAACTGAGCGACCGATCCGGACTTCGGATCCACCTGCCAGATCGATTCGCCGCTGTCATGATGAAGCAGCGATATCGTCCGCACTCCCGAGACCGCCATGGCGTTGCGCTCCGGCAGAAACAGACTGGACAGCAGTCGTTCGGCGGTCGAATGCCGCGGTTCAACATCCGGCACGGCCGGCCGAGCCAGTGATTCCGGACCCAGCGTGGCTCCTGACAGCACCCACTTTTCCAGGGCCGCACGTTCGTCGGCGGAGGGCTGTTCTTCACCTTCCGGAGGCATCGCGATGTCGGCGTCCGTCGCCAGAACCTTGAACAGCCGACTGTTCTTCAGGTCGTCACGGTTCAGGATCGGGCCATCATCACTCCCCGCAAGGATGCTGTCTGTCGAAACCAGCGAGATGCCCGCTTCACCGTCGTTCGCTCCGTGACAGCCAAGGCAATACTTCGTCAGCAGTGCGCGGACGTCGTGCTGTCCTGCGCCGGCACAGGTTCCGGTGCAGAGCAGACACCAGGGCAACACAATTCGGCAAACGGAAATCGGACATACGCGCATGATTGATCTCACGAAATGGATTTTTGTGTCGCCTGGACGTGTATCAGATTTTCGGTTCACGCTGGCCGCTGCGGTGACGCCCCACCGCGTGACGATGCCTGTCAGATTGCCTGAATGCGGATTCAGCGAATTCGCCACTGCTGATCCCCGCGTCGGGCGACAAGCGGATTCCTGCACGGACGAATCTGCTCGACAAGCTGTTCGCGCTGCGGTGGTCGTCTGTTCTGACGTTATTGCAACACGCCGAGTATCGCAAATTCACGAAATCAGCTCCAGGCTCCCGCGGCAGTCGGCGTTCCGCAGTGTCCGCGTCTGTAAAGCTGGCAGCTTCTCCTGTCGGTCTGCCACGCGACGTTGCACTCGTCCTGAAGTCCGCAGCAAACGCCGAAAATCCCGCAGCAACAGGTTCGTTGACGCAGCGTAAGACGCCGAATTCTCAGTGATAAAAAGGTCAATTGACGCAATTTTGGAAGCCAATCATAATCTGGTTGCCTGCACAGGATGTCCGAAAAAAGTTGCCGTGCGCATTCGATCCGATGGTCGGAAAGGAGTCCCGGGCGGCTCAACTTGCCTGCGGTGTCAGTTCATGCTTTCCGTCGTCATACCTGCACATAACGAAGCAGAAAACCTCCCGCCCCTGATCGCCGAAGTCAGCGGGGCATTGGATGGTGTGATCTCCTATGAACTGATCGTCGTCGACGATGGCAGTTCCGATGAGACTTTGCAGCGGCTGAGTGAACTTGCACGTCAAATGCCGACTCTGCGCGTTGTCCGGCACCGCAACTGTTGCGGTCAAAGCACATCCCTGATGACCGGAATCGACGCGGCCACGAAGGCATGGATCGCAACGCTGGACGGAGACGGGCAGAACGATCCCAAAGATCTTTGCCAGATGATGGAAACAGCACGAAATTCAGCGACACCGAACGTTATGGTGATTGGCCATCGTCAGAAACGGAAGGACTCTGCCTGGCGGCTGTTCTGCTCGCGCGTGGCCAACGGTGTCCGGAGCTTCCTGCTGAAGGATGAGACTCCCGACAGTGGCTGCGGAATTAAATTGTTCCCCAGGGAGGCGTTTCTGAAGTTTCCGCGCTTCGATCACATGCACCGATTCATGCCGGCTCTGATGCGGCGAGTCGGCGGCGATGTGATCTCGTTTCCCGTGAACCATCGTCCGCGTCAGTCGGGCAGTTCGCACTACGGCACAATGGGACGTCTGTTCGCCGGGATCATCGACCTGGCAGGAGTATCATGGCTGATGCTTCGAACACGGCGTCCGCAACTGGAAGGGAATCCGCAGAGAGATGACGAGTGAAAACTTCTGGATCGGGTTCGGCCTGACGGGACAGTGTCTGTTCACGGCCCGGTTTCTGGTGCAGTGGCTTTCCAGCGAACGTCAGGGGAAAAGCGTCATTCCGATGGCGTTCTGGTACCTGAGCGTGTCCGGAGGAATGGTGCTGTTCATCTACGCGCTGTACCGCGCGGATCCGGTGTTTATCATCGGACAGTCCACCGGCCTTTTTATCTACCTGCGCAACATTCATCTGGTGCTGCGATCGCGGCAGCGGGAACGTTCCGAAGCCGAAGCCGCGCCGGTAACTCTCAGGTTTCCGCTTGCCGCTCAGGCGAGTGAACAGCAGACGCAGTCGCGTCGCGGTGCGGCATGAAGACGGCTGGCGAATTGTTCCGGCACAGCAGCCTGTCCGTGGCGTGCATGCTGCTGCTGTCGCTGACCACCGTCTGGTTTCGTCCGCTGATTCCGGTCGACGAAACACGCTATCTGGCGGTTGCATGGGAAATGCATGACAGCGGCGATTTTCTGGTGTCTCACCTGAACGGCGAAACGTACGCTCACAAGCCTCCACTGCTGTTCTGGCTGATCAACCTTGTCTGGAGTGTCACCGGTCCTGTGGAGTTCTGGGGCCGCCTGGTTGCTCCCGCGTTCTCCGCGATCAGCCTGGTGCTGACAGTCGTCATCGCTCGGCGACTCTGGCCGGATCGGCCGGAAATCGCAACGGTAGCGCCGCTGCTGCAATGCACCCTGATGCTGTGGATGGTGTATTCGCCAACCACCATGTTCGATTCGCTGCTGACCGTCTTCGCACAGATCGCGATTCTGGGTGTGCTGCGGCTTGACGGTGGAAAATCAGTATCCGGTGTTCTGCTCACGGGAGCAGGGATCGGCCTGGGAATTCTCTCCAAGGGCCCCGTTGTTCTTGTCCACGTCCTTCCGGTTGCGGTGTCTGCCTTCCTGTGGTCGAGCACTGCGCGACACCGCTCACTTCGCTGGTGCGTCGCGATCGCGGCTTCGATCGTACTGGGCGGCTTGATTGCTCTGGCGTGGGCAATTCCATCGGCGGTTCGCGGTGGTCCGGCCTACGCCGACGAACTGTTGTGGGGACAGACCGCCGGTCGCGTGGTGGAATCGTTCGCTCACCGGCACGCCTGGTGGTGGTACCTGCCGGTCCTGGTTCCGTCGTTGCTGCCGTGGCTGCTGCTGCCGAGTTTCTGGAGCGGCTGTCGGCAACTGAGACGTTCTTCCGCGACTGTCTTCTGCGCGATCTGGTGGCTGGGAACTCTCGCGATTCTCAGTCTGGTCAGCGGGAAGCAGCCGCATTACCTGCTGCCATCGATTCCGGGAGCGACATTGTTGATGGCCGCTGCAATCACCAGCGTCCCGTTGATAACGCGGCGGGATCTGCGCTCGTCGCCGGCGGAACCATATTGTGCGGAATCGTGCCGCTTGTTCTGAATCTTGTTCCGGCGCTGGAAGGACTGTATCTGAGTCACATCGTTTCCAACTGGATCGTGATTCCATTCAGCGCCTGCGGAGCCGTGCTGCTGTTTTCGCATCAACAGACAACGGTTGCGGCCGTCCGGCGAGTCGCTGCGTCCGCGGCGGTATTCTTCGCGATATTGGTCGCCGGACTGTCGTCGCGATTCTGGGTTCATTTCGATCTGACACCGATGGCGAATCACGTCCGCGAACTGATGGAGCAGGATATTCCGGTTGCATGGTATGGCGGTTACCAGGGTCGTCTGCATTTTCTCGGACGTCTGCATCATCCGCTGGCTGAGGTTACCTCGGCTGATGAACTGGCGGACTGGCTGGACGCCAACCCGAATGGTCGAGTCGTGTTTCGGGCGATTCGAAGCGTGGAAGCAATCGATGTCCCATTGCCGCTGACCGACGATGCTCAGCGATCGCTGGTCAATGCCCTGAACTCACGGTCCGGACTGTGCGACCGGTACAGGGTTTCTGGTATCGACACTGCTCAGGAAATCCACCGGGGTCTTCCGCTGAACCTGCTGACGCTGCTGCGCTTCGATCGCAGAACCGAAACGGCGGTAACCGCGGAACCGCCAACGACCGGCAGCGTTCGCGATGAACCTCGCACCGCTTCGATCCGGCGCGAATGATGTTCGTTTGTCAAACGGGTCGGCTTCCCGCTCCTGACGGAGTCAGGCAACGGTCATGAGCCGTGCCCGTGGCTTCCGGTTTCCGCCGTTGAACTCGCTGCCGCAGCAGGCGCGAATTGAAACTCGCCGGGCACGCGGTAGTCTCCGTTGGTTCTGCTTGGCCTTCGTCGCCGTACGAAGTATCCGTCGGCGATGACCAGTGTCAGTGAACCATGTCTGCGTTCCCGCGCATCTGCTGCAAGGTCCGGTTCGATGATTGCCGATATCTTTCGTTGCTCTTTGGCCGTTCTGGTGCTGTCGGTCATGTCCGTATCTGCGTCCGCACAGGAGGTTCACGACGTCGTCATTTACGGTGGCACCGCTTCCGGTATCGCAGCCGCCGTACAGGTGAAGCGGATGGGTGGCAGCGTAATCGTGATTGAACCGACCAGTCGCGTCGGCGGGCTGACGACAGGGGGACTCGGACAAACGGACATCGGCAACAAAGCGGCCATCGGCGGGATATCGCGTGAGTTCTACCAGCGAGTTCGGCGCTACTATCAGGACCCGGCCAACTGGAGGTGGCAGACGCCGGAGCAATATCGCAGCGAAGGCCAAAGCCGGACGTCATCCGACGAAGATACGATGTGGACGTTCGAACCGTCGGCAGCGCTGACGGTCCTTCACGGTCTGCTGTCTGAACATGAGATCTCCGTTGTTTACAACAGCAGACTTGCCCGCGACGGCAGCGGTGTGACAATCGACGACGGGCGCATTGTCTCAATTCAGATGGAAAACGGTCAGCGGTATCGCGGTCGAGTCTTCATCGACGCCACTTACGAAGGTGACCTGATGGCCGCGGCCGGCGTCAGCTACACCGTCGGACGGGAGTCAAATGCGACCTACAACGAAACGCTGAACGGTGTGCAGACTCAGCGTGCCGTACATCATCAATTCGTGGAAGGCGTCGATCCGTATGTGACGCCCGGAGATCCGGCCAGCGGCCTGGTCGCGGGAATCCACGGCAACGGCCCGGGGATCGAAGGGACCGAGGATCGTCGAGTGCAGGCATACTGTTTTCGAATGTGCCTGACCGATCACCCGGACAATCGGCTGCCATTTGTCAGGCCGGACAACTACGACGAACGGCAGTTCGAATTGCTGTTCCGGAATTTTGAAGCCGGCTTCCACGAAATTCCGTGGCACAACGCCGCGATGCCCAACCGCAAGACGGACGTCAACAACAACCACGGATTCAGCACCGACTTTATCGGCGAAAGCGACGCCTACCCGGAAGCGTCCTACGAAGAACGCAAACGCATCGTGTCCCGGTATCGGAACTACCAGCAGGCGCTAATGTGGACACTGGCGAACCATCCTCGCACGCCGGAGTTTGTCCGCAGTGAGGTTTCCCGTTGGGGACCGTGCCGGGATGAGTTTGAACGGCCTGACGGCTGGCAACAGCAGTTGTATATCCGCGAAGCCCGCCGCATGGTGGGTCAGTATGTGATGACTCAGCATAACTGCCAGGGGACCCAGGTCGCCGCGAAACCGGTGGCGCTGGCCGCTTACACGATGGACTCGCACAACGTGCAGCGGTACGTCGACGAGGATGGCGACGTTCGCAATGAAGGTGATGTGCAGGTCGGCGGCTTTTCGCCATATCCGATCGACTACGGCGCGCTCGTACCAAAGCCTTCAGAATGCCGCAACCTGCTGGTGCCCGTGTGCCTCAGCGCGTCGCACATCGCGTTTGGTTCGATTCGGATGGAACCGGTGTTTATGGTGCTTGGCCAGTCTGCCGCAACGGCCGCCGTGCAGTCCATCCGCCAGAACGTGTCTGTTCAGGACGTTGACTACCAGGAATTTCGGAATCGCCTGTTGCAGGATCGGCAGGTGCTGGCGTGGCCCGCCGCCGACGGGGACAACTGACGGCACCCCAATCGCATCGTGCGCGGGCGGCGACACCTCGCCGCCCGCAGAGCAGGCTGCTTCGGGATCAGAACAGGCCGCCCAGAATGCTCAGCAGCCAGGATTCGCTCTTGCCGGGCTGCGTCCACAGCCACATTGTGCGAACCAGTTCGATACCGACAAACGCGCTGATGGCGGAAAAGACTGCGGCAAAGGTCACGGCCGTCGTCCATCCGGTTCCCCACGGAGCATCGGTGACCATGCGGGCTCCGGCCGGAGCCGCAAAGCCGTCGACCTGACTTTCGCCGGCTTCGAAGTCTTCATCCGCCTCATCTTCGGCGTCCCAGACGTCGTCGAGTTCTTCTTCGAAGTCCTCATCGTCGAACTCTTCGTCGGTGCCGTATTCGTCTTCGACAGCGGCTTCGTGCGATCCCGTGCCCTCGTCGTCGAACATCAGCACACTGGTGTCCGTACCCGTGTCATCGTCGTCGCGGTCCAGTCCGGCCAGTTCGAAGTCGCTGTCTTCGCCTTCGGGCTGCGGAATTTCCATGTGTGTGGTCGTGCCGCCGCGGGAATCCGCAAGCGCCTTTCCGGCACCGGCCACCGCAGTCATCGGCATGGTGCTGCCCATGTCCGCTTCGTCCAGCGTCAAGCCGCTGTCATCGTCGAACAGGGCAATTCCGCTGTCGGCGGCTTCCAGGGTAATTCCACTATCGCCGGCGTCCAGAGTAATCCCGCTGTCGTCGGCGAACCCCGTCCCGCTGTCCAGGCTTTCCAGCGAAATCCCGGAATCGTCAGCTTCCAGGCTGATCCCGCTGTCGTCAATTTCCAGGGAAATGCCGCTGTCGTCGGAATCACCGGAAGCGGCGACTGATGACAACGTGATGCCGCTGTCGTCTTCTTCGTCCCTGCCGGAATCGATCAGTTTCAGATCGCTGTCTTCCGGCAGCGCGATGCCAGGGTCCGTTCCCGCAGTTTCATCTTCGGCCGCTTCCACCAGGCGAATGTCACTGTCCGTTCGATCGACACCAAGCTTGACGTCGCTGTCGCTGTCATCGGACAGAACATTGGAATCGGGTTTCGCCAGATTGATTTCGCTGTCCGAACCCAGATCGCCCAGCAGATCCGGCGACGATCCGGGCGACAGTCGCACGTCGCTGTCAGAATCGGTCAGCAGGACATCGCTGTCGCTGTCTTCTTCGGTCTCAACATCCAGCTTCACATCGCTGTCGCTGTCGCTGAGCGACAGATTGGAATCCGCCGGAATCGGCATTTCTCCGCTGTCCGGGCCAAGGTCAGCGAACAGATCGACGGAGGAACCTTTGGTTTTCGAATCGCTGTCCATCAGCAGAATATCGCTGTCGGAGTCATCGTCCGCGCCGGCCGTGAGTTCCTCCAGATCGATTTCCGCGTCTGTCCTGATTCCTCCCTTACCGGGAATCGTATCGCCGGACAGAAGGTCGAAGTCTGCTTCCGTTCCCGCACCGACCAGGCTGACGTCGCTGTCGGAATCAGACTGTCGGCCCCCGCCGGATTCCAGAACACTGCCAGAATCCATCGTGTCCCGACCTTCCAGGTTCGGACCGGAATCGCCGGACAATTGCACGTCACTGTCGGAGTCAGAGGCTTTCGATTCCTCTTCATCATCAAACAGTGTTTCGTCAAAGAACAGCCGCACGTCGCTGTCGGACGCGCTGAGGTCAACCTTGCCTTCGTCGTCCAGGACCGAATCCTCATCCTTGTCGGCTGACATGATGGGAATATCAGGAGACGAGTCCGCCTGCTGGCTGCGAACAAATTCCTCGACATCCTGCTCACGAAACTTCCAGCTTCCGCGATCCGCAAACCCGCGAATCTCACCTTCCTCCCGCAGACGAAGCAGTCGTTCCTTTGTAGCGCCGATACGTTCCGCAGCTTCATCAAGACTGAGATATTTCTTGGCCATTCGTCGCAGACTCCTGTCGGAAAGTCGGTCTTAGCAGTGGGAAGCGTGCAGCGGCATCCGAGCGGTATGTTCGAGCGGGCTCCATTCCTTCTCGCGAATTTTCAATTCCGCGGCGCAACACTCCGGGCACTGCCCGGGACGCCGGATTTGGTAAACGACTGACTGGCGAAAAGCGGGAACTTTTACCAGATGCAGTTGCCTCTTCGATTCTAGATTCCGGCAGGGTCGATGCAAGTTCTTTGTCCGCGACGACATCCGGGTTGTCGGCATCGGCGACCCGGTCGTTCGAATGCGGTCAGGTACCTCGTCACAGAGCGGGGAATTCTCATACCCCTGCGACCTGCACAACCGTCAAAGTCCGATTCGCCCGCACGCAGACGCCGACCGGCTGCGCCAAAAATCGCATACCCGCCTTTCGTTCGTCGACCACCGGACGCCGGTGCCTGCATGGAATCCCCACTGTCCGGTACCGGAACGACAAGATCCAGTGCTGTAATCGGACCAACACGCCCGATCGGCAAGCTGCCGACGGCGTGAATGGTGATTTTCACGGACTTCCGGGAATCACCGGCGGCGCGCCGGGAGTTCTCGCTCGATCTGCGATTCGGAAGCTGGCGGAATTTGCCGTCGGCAATCACTGCCTGATCCGCGGTCAGATACCGGATCACAGGTTCAAAGGCCGAACATCGATTCGTTGCGGATCGCTGGCGGGACGGTGTCTCACCATCCGCGGCGCAAATTCATCAGGACTCGCACCCGGCGAGGATGCGCTCATCCCTGTGGCCCGGCGGCGCGAATTTCCGGAGACGAATCCGCTGAATACTTCTCGAAATTCTCCCGGAATCCGGCCGCCAGCCGCCGTGCCGTGGTTTCGTAGGCTGCCTGATCGCGCCATGACAGGCGCGGCTGCAGCATCTCGTCCGGGATCCCGGCACACGAACTGATGATGTCGAACCCAAACGTTTCGTCCTTCAGGACGGCAGCACTTCGCAGGCTTCCGTCGTGGATAGCGTCGATGATGGCCCGAGTAAACCGCAACGGCATGCGACTTCCGGTACCGTACGCTCCGCCGGACCAGCCGGTGTTGACCAGCCAAACGGATGCGTCATGTTTCCGGATCTTCTCCGCCAGCAGGTCCGCATACCGAGCAGGATGCCAGACAAGAAACGGTCCGCCGAAGCACGGCGAAAACGTGGCCTGTGGTTCGTCGATGCCCACTTCCGTTCCCGCGACTTTGGCCGTATAGCCGCTGATGAAATAGTACATCGCCTGTTCCGGAGTCAGGCGGCTGACGGGCGGCAGCACGCCGAACGCGTCGCACGTCAGAAAGATCACATCGGACGGATGGTCGGCGACGCAGGGAATCTTCGCGTTGGCCATAAATTCAATCGGGTAGGCTCCGCGCGTGTTCTGCGTGATGCTGGTGTTCCCGAAATCGACGTGATGATGCCCCTTGTCATAGACCACGTTTTCCAGCACGGCTCCGAAGCGTAACGCGTCAAAGATTTCCGGTTCGGACTCGCGAGTCAGGTAGACCGCCTTCGCATAACAGCCGCCTTCGATGTTGAAGATCCCGTCGTCGGACCAGCCGTGCTCGTCATCGCCGATCAGATAGCGATTCGGGTCTGCGCTGAGCGTGGTCTTGCCGGTTCCAGACAGTCCGAACAGCACTGATGAACGACCGGTCTGCTTGTCGCTGGTCGCCGAACAGTGCATCGACAGAATTCCCCGGCTGGGAAGCAGGTAGTTCATGTACGTGAACACGGCCTTCTTCATTTCGCCGGCGTACTCGGTGCCCAGAATGACAACTTCGCGGCTTTCCAGGTTCAGGTCCACGCTGGTCCGCGATGTCATGCCGGTGGTGTAACGGTTGGCGGGAAATCCACCGGCGTTGAAAATCACAAAGTCCGGATCGGCGTATTCCGCAAGTTCATCGTCGGTCGGCCGGATCAGCATGTTGTGCATGAACAGAGCATGGTAGGGCCGCGCGCAGATCACGCGGACTTTCAGCCGCGTTGCTTCGTCCCAGCCGGCGTACGCGTCAACGCAATACAAACGCGGTCTGGTGTTCAGATAGTCGATCGCCCGTTCGCGATTGATCGAAAACGTCAATTCGTCCAGCGGGAAGTTGACCGGTCCCCACCAGACGTTTTGTTCCGATTCCGGATGCCGGACGACGCGTTTGTCCTTCGGCGAACGTCCTGTTTTTTCGCCGGAGTACGCGATCAAACAGCCGGTGTCAGAAATGCTCGTTCCCGAACCGAATCGAATGGCCTCTTCGTAAAGCGCTGCGGGATCCAGATTTCGCTGTACGTCCGCGACCGTTATTCCATGATCCGACAGGTTGAATGGGGTTGTCACTTAGCGGCTTTCTGATGTTTAAGGGATCGCAGCAAACGTGGACGACGAGGGATCGCGGCCGGCACAAACGATTTCGGAAGCGGAACAACCGAGCAACGGATGACGCTGAAGCATTGCCGTTCCGCGCCACGGACACGGCGTCTGCGTTCGTTGAGCTACTTTCCAGACTTGCTTTTGCTCTTCTTCTTCTTACCGCTGGTCGTCGCACCTTTCGCGACAACCGTCTTTTTCTTCGTGCCGCCAGCGGACTTGTCGTCGTCGGATTTCGACGTCGAATCGTTGGTTCCGAAAACGCGATCCCAGCCCGCGACGAATTTCTTGCTGGCTCCCGTATGCACTGTGTACCCGGTCATTTCGCTGTGTCCTCAAAACTGATTATGAACAGGACAACGACCGTGCGGCGGCTCCATACCGAGTCACGGCGCTGACTGCTCACAGAAGCTAATACAACCGCCTATTCGTTCAAGACCGGTATCGAGTGCCGCTGACGAGTTCTCAGTTTCGACGGGCGCTCTCCGATGTTCGGATTTCCAGCGACTGCGGCCCTGCACTGGCTTCCCAAAGGCCGCGACACTTCTGCCGGCAATCTCAACGGCGGTCGTGTCCGGCGTGTTGACCTGAGCCGTCTGCCTGCGGCCGGCGAATTCGTCATCAAATACTTCCGCTTCGCATCGCCTCGCGCGTCGAACTCGTGTCAAACGAAGACATGACCCACTGCAATTCGACTGTCCTGCGATGGACCGCTGCGTCCGAAAAGTCCGCGCAGCCGGAAGAGTCCCGCGGAGGGTTTTTCCCCAATCGTTACGTCTGGACCACCGCTGCGAAAAAGCGCAGGCAAGAATTGCGTTGAATCCGGCACAACTGACTTTCCGGAAGTAGCATCGAACAGCAGGAATGAACTGCAACGGAAGTGCCTCCTGATCCGTTTCCACCGCTCGCGATGATCGTTTCGCGAACCACAAACGGACGATCGCAGAATTGCGGGAGTGCCATCATGAATCTTGTCTTGAGAATGATTCGGGGACCGCAGGTGGGATCCTGCCGAGTGCTGCAGGTTGGTCAGCGAGCAATCGTCGGAACAACGGACGCATGCCACTGGGTCATTCCCGACGCCGAACTGCGGGGTCTGCGGTTTCGCTTCGGCTGTTCGACGCCCGGCTGCTGGGTCGAAGACCTTTCAGAATCTCCGCGGCTGCTGGTCAACGGCCTGACTGCAGGAAAAGCGCGAATCTTCGACGGTGATGTCGTCAGCCTCGGACGCTGCTGCTTCGTTACGCGAGTCCGCGACCGCCGCGTGCAGTCTGTCGCCGCGGCAAACATTCAGCCTGCGGAGTTTCGCGAAAACCCGCCGCGCCGATTCGCGAATAGTGCAGGATTTCGACTTCGAATGCGGGGCCTGCTGTCTTCGTATGACTCCCGGCCGACGATTGTTCCGACAGGTTCGGCGGAGATCAGTTCGGAAAGCTGGGTGCAATTCGCCGCGCAATCCGGAACTCCGTAATGCTCTGAATGGCTGGCACTGGTAAGATTTCGCGGTCCACCGATCGCTGACCGCCGCTACCAGGAGAGTCCCCGGATGCTGAGCCAACAGACACTGCAGCGCTACCGCGAAATGACTTCGGGAGAACGACTGCAGATGACACTTCGGATGATCGACGAAAACCTGCCGTACCTTGCGATGGGTCGGCCGGAAGTTGTGGAGCGACGTTTTCAGCTCCTGAAACGCGAAAATGATCTGCGAAACGCAGGCATCCTGACGGGCATCGCCCGTGACGGATTCCAAGGATGAGCCCGCTATCGCAGGCTGTGCTGGATTTCGTTGACCTTTTCGAATCGCGCGCAATTCAATACGCGATTATGGGAGGACTGGCTGCCCGTGCGCATGGCATGCCGCGTGCCACGTTTGATGTGGACTTCACGATCTCCGTCGAGCGTGATGATTTGCCGTCTCTGTTCGATGCCGCAGAGGATCTCGGCTACACAATTCCTGCGGCATATCGAGCCGGATGGGTGGACCAGGTTTCGGGCATGCCGCTGGTCAAGCTGGGAGTGGCCATCGCAGACAGGAGCGTTGATGTTGACGTTTTCCTGGCCGAATCACCCTACCTGAGGGAAGTCATCAAAAGACGTTGTCGCGAGGTAATTGACACAGGCCACGTCTGGCTCGTGAGCCCGGAAGATCTGATTGTCCTCAAGGTCTTGTCCGGGCGGCCGCGCGACAGGATCGACGTCCAGGACGTCCTGTTTATGCAGGGGGAACTCGATCGCCGCTATATGCGGCACTGGGCGGAACAGCTTGGCGTGCTGCCGCGACTGGAATCGGCACTGCAGGAATTTGACAACGGCTGAGTTCCTTTGTGCCGCCGAATTGGAACACCGCACTCCTGTCGGTAACAATGGTCACCACAGGATCGACATGCTCAAATTGCGCGTCGTTCTCCGTTCCTGCCCGCCTGACGGATTCAGCACCGAGCGTGACCGACATTGCCGTACCGTTCCGGCACCAGGCGTGAATGTCGCTCGCAATTTCGACGGTATGTGCTCATCAGCCGACAGCCCTATGAATCTTCGCCGCTTATTCACCGCCGCGATGTTTACCAGCGTGCTCTTCAGCGTCGGCGCAGGTTCGTCTTGCCGCCCGGCGACCGCATTCGTTCAGGATCAAAATAGCCGCGACGCGAAACTGACTGAACGGTATTTGTCCCTGCTGAAGAAGAATCCCCGGAAGGGAACAGCATTCGACAAAGTCTACGCGTTCTATTCCGAACAGCGCACACTGGACGATTTCGTCACGTCGCTGGCAGACGCGGTCGTCGCGGATGCAGCAGACGGCAGCAATGCGATGATTCTGGGACTGGTGGAGGCTCGCCGCGGAAACCACGCGGAAGCCTCCGCAGCGTTCGCCGTCGCTGAAAAAGCTCGGCCCGAAGATCCGGTAGCCTGCTGGCTGCATGCCGAATCCCTGCTTCAGAGCGGCGCGACTCAGGATGCAATCCGGGCTTTGAAACGTGCCGTTGAACGCAAACCGCAGCGAGCGGATTCGCTGGAAGTCCACCAGCTTCTCGCGACGACTCTACAGCAATCCGGCGACCTGCGAGCGGCACTCGACGTCTGGCAGCGGCTGGAAGCGGATTTCCCCGGAGACGATCGCATCCTGGAACGAGTCGGTTCGATTCTCGCGGAGAACGGTCAGCACGAAGCCGCTCTGCAGCGGTTTCAAAAGCTCGCGCGAGCGGCGAAAGATCGTTCCAAACGCGCCGAGTTTGCTGTCCGGGCTGCTGAACAACTGCTGGACCTGGATCGCACGCACGAAGCCGTTCAGGCCTTCGATCGGCTGCTGGAAGATGTCAATCCCGAAAGCTGGCTGTTCAGCGATGTGCGGGGACGCATTGAAGTCGCGCTGCTGAAGTCCGGTGACTATGCCGACGTCGCGCAGTACTACCTGCGACAACTGGAGAAGCGTCCGGATGACCTGGACGCCATGATTCGGCTCGGTCGGTTCCTGTCGCTCAACGGTCAAACGACCGAATCCCGCGAATGGTTCGAACGCGCCATCCGGCTGGCTCCGTCCAGCGTCGAGCTGCGTGAAGCGCTCATCCAGGAACTTGTCCGACAGGATGATTTCGCCGCCGCGATCGCTCAATATCAACAGCTCGAAAAGCTGTCGCCAGGCAACCCTGACCACATTGAAGCTCACGGACATCTGTTGCTGCGGGATCCATCGCAGGATGAACCCGCGCGGCGAACCAACGCCGCAAACATCTGGAAAAAGTTATTGTGGTCCGACCCAGCCGACGTCGCCGCTGTTCGACGACTCGCGGAGCTGTTTCGCAGCGCTGCGATGACCGACGAAGCGATCGAAATGTTCGAACAGGCTGTCACTCTCAGCCCTGACGATCCGCAGAACCGCGAAGCTCTGGGCGAATATCTGCACACGCTGAACCGGCATCAGGAAGCCATCGCCGCGTGGAACAGCATCTCCTCCGGTGACCGCCGAAACGCCGCCAGTCTGGTCCGTACGGCTGAAGTCTTTCGCAACTTCGGCGACATGCAGAACGCTCTGCGCTGCATGTCGGAAGCATCGGAGATGGATCTGGAATTCTTCGATCGGCTGCAGTTTGGCAAGTGGCTTCGTGAGTCGGGATACTGGAGCGATTCACTGCAGCAGTTCGACTTCGCGGAAACTCAGGCCGTGTCACCGGAAGACCGCCGGCAACTGCTGCAGGAGCGGCTCCGCACTCTGCAGGAGTCCGGTGGTCTGGTCATGCAGGCTGCGATTCTGGAATCGCAGCTTCGTGCGGAACCGCAGTCGTCCGCCGATTCGTGGCTGACTCTGGCGTCGTATCATGAAGCCGCGGGAAATCTGACGTCCGCTGTTCGCGCCGTCGAGCAGGCGCTTTCACGTGACGCGACTCTTCCGGCGGCATGGCAACTTGCATCACGGCTGCTGGAAAACACCGGGCGATTGGCCGATGCCGTCACGGCGAACCGTCGGCTGGCGGAAACCGATCGCCGATACCACAGCGAAGCTCTCCGGAAGATCGCCGACCTGGAACGTCGCCTGGGGCATCCTGATGCGTCCCGCAAGGCGGCTCAGGAATTGATCGACGCGTCTCCGCAGAACGTGGAAAACCTGCAGTTCGTGGCCGAACTGTTCGCGCAGCTTGGCGACCCCGTGGCTGCCCTGGAAGCTCTTCGAAACGCAGAACGCGGGAATCCCACGGATGTTGATGCTCAACTGCGACTGGCGCGAGCACTCGCAGATCAGTTTCAGACCGACGATGCCGTTGCGGTTCTCTGGAACACACTGCCGCGCACGACGTCGTCGGATCGCCGCACTGAGATTGTTCGGCTGATGTCCGAACTGTATCTGCGAGCCGATAACTTCGATCAGTTCATCACGCGACTTGAGCGGTTTGAACGCGAAAGTGACGACGCTCCGCACATCGGGCTGCTGACTTCGGTCGCTTATGAATCCGCCGGAGATCTGCTGGCGGCGGAACGAGTGCTGAAGCAGGGACTCGCGCGCGACGCCCGCGATGCGGACGTTCTGGAGCGTCTGGCAACGATCGCCGATCGCCGCGGTGATTTTTCAACCGCAGCAGATTACCAGCGGCGAATTGTGGACGTCGCTCCGTCGGTGGAAGCGAAACAGCGGCTGGCGAAACTCCTGCAGAACGCCGGTGAAATCGGCGAAGTCGAAGCCGCAGTACTTGGTCTGCCGGACGGTTCGCAGAATTCTCAGCAGGCTTTGTTGACCGTCGCCGACACGTTCATCAACGCCGAAAACCTGCACGCGGCCGGCAGTCTTTGTGAACAGCAATCGAATGACAATTGGCGCTGGCAACTGCGGCTGGCGATTGTCAATTGGAAACAGGGCGACCGCGAATCCGCGGCGCAGCATTTCGACAAGATCATCGCGGCGGGACCGGAAGCAGTTGAATCCCCGGGCGCGAGCCGTGATTCGTCGCAGCCGGAGATTCTGCAATCCGGGCGCGCGGCGATTGAAGCGATCGTTGGAATCCTGCGACTTCGTCAAACCCAGGCGCCGCCAACTTCCAGGATGCGCGATCTGGGGGCGGATGACTTCGAAGCGGCAAGGATCGCTTCGATCGCCGCCCGAGCGGTCGTCGCCCAGCGCCGGGATGGTGATTCGTTTCTCGAAACACTCGCTGCCCGCGCGCAGCAATCGATCGACACGAACGCACGGCCCGCCTGGGACTGGTACTTTGCGCTGTACGGACTGCACGCGGCCGGGCTGGGTTCACTGGGCGAAACTCATCCCGCCATCGAACTGCTGCGACAGCGAACTGAACCGGAAGCTCAGTTACTGTACCTGACACAAATTCGTTCACAGGCATTCTTTGAAGAACAGTCGCCAGCCGGCCAAACAAGTCGGGCAACACCGCCCGAACCGCTGAATTCTGAACAAGCCACCCATCTGTTCGCGGCATGGAACGTTGTGCACGATTCTCACCCGGACTGGATCACTCACGACGACATGATCGCTGTGATTCGCGAACTGGACCTGGCGGGACGCACCCGCGATGCCGACGCGGTTTACGACACGCTGACGGGATTTGGCGCGTCGGCGGCCGATATGGAAACGGCATTGATCGTATCAGCGCGCCGGAATGATTCGGCGGCGGTTGTTCAGCAACTGACGAAGCTGGCTTCGAGGAATTGGACGGAAGGGGTTTTAGGAGTCCATGGCGTCGGTCATCTGCCGATTGAGCGTCAGCAGATTCCGAGCGATCAGGTTTCGGAAAGTGTCGCGAGGTTGATCGCATGGCAGGTTGCTCACGAACAATCGGATTCTGCACTGAAGGTTCTGTCACGGTTCCTGACCTGCGTGGACAGTTATGGCGGATTCACGTCAGGGACTACGGCGTTTCCGGCGCAGGCGGGTGCCGGCTCAGTCACGGTCTATTCGGCAGACGGATCGTCGTTCACTCGGCAAACAAAGCCTCTGATTGCCGAAACCGGGTTCTCACCATCGGTCGTGAATGCTCTGGCAAGCGCCCACGTGGCATTCGAACGAGCGGGCAGGACCGAAGACTTGATTGGGTTTTTCGAGCAACTGACAATCGACGGCGACGACACTCAGCATTCGGATCGAGCACAGATCGCCAATCACATCGTGCTGGAACTGGCGCTGGCGCAATTGGCTGCGTTCAACAACGATCCGCAGCTCACGGCCGTCCATTTTGTGCGAGCCGCAGAATACGTGCCGAACAATGCTGCCATTCGATTCTGGCTCGTTCGATTTCTGTTCGCCGAAGGTAATCATGCCGACGCACTGGCGTTGCTGGAGACTCTCGGTGGTGAAGACGGTGACGTGATCCGCGAACGCGAACTGCTGGCGCTGGAGATTGCTCAAACTGTGGGGCTGACTGATCGTGCTCGTCGCGCGGCCGAGATTCTTGCCGGCATGCAGCTTGACGGTCCGTCGTCGCAGAAGCTGATTCGTCAAATGAAGACTCTGGGTCTGGACGACCTTGCTACGGACATCGCGATTCGGTCCGGGCAGCCGGCGGAACGCCACATATCGACAATTCACCGACAGATGCAGCAGTATGCCGTGCAGGAACAGCCGCGCCTGGCCGAACAGGCTGCTCGACAGATCCTGCGAGACACCGCACCGGGTGCGTCGCCCCGAAGTGAATCCGGTCAGGCGCGCGGCGCGGCAATCCGACTTCTGCTGGACGCGGGACAACTGACGCCGCTGATCGAATCTCTGCGGCGGCAGGTCGCACAAACGCCCGACGATGCCGAGCAACTCGAAGCGCTGTCCGAATTCTGTCTGGCCGCGGGGATGACTGCGGAAGCGGATGCCATCACGAAGCGGCTGACCGGTCTGCAGCCGACCAGTCCCGCGGAGCTGATTCAGCGGGCCGAGCGACTTCAGCAGCAGGGCCAAACCGATCACGCGTGCGACACATTCCTGAAGGTGATTCGCCAGGACGCGGCATTCTTCGCCCGCGACTATTACCGGCTGATCCGGACGTTCGACAATTCCAATCGGCTGGATGAACTTGCCGACGCGCTGGCGGGTTCGGATCTTTCGCAACTGGCGGCAAATCCGCACGCGGTTCAGGAACTGGTGGAACAGTTGATGCGAAGCCGTTCGCACCGCGACGCCGGGCTGCGATTGTTTGAGAAGGCGTGGGAATCGCTGCCCGCCATTCGCCAGAATCTGCTCAGCAACGTTACCGACGAACGCATCTGGGAACTTCCCGTGATGCTGGACTACATTCGCCGCGGCGTCATTCCGTCGTCGCAGCAGGATGCGTATGCAAGGCCGTGGGAAGGCATCGCCGGACCGATGACGTACCGCGATGACGGCTGCGTGACGGGAACTCTGCACCGGCTGCTGGCCGCTCTTGGAACCGTCGAACGGCGAAAGCAGTTTTTGTCTGAGGTCGACGAAACACTGAACCGCCTTCCACAGTGGTACGGCGGCTACCTGATTTCCGCCGTGATGCATGCTCAGCAGAACGACGTCGCAACTGCGCAAACACGACTCGCTGCACTGCGGGACATGCAATCGCCGCTGGCGCAGGTTCCCGGTGACGCGGCCTGGGTAATCGCCTGCGCGCTGGAAGGTCACGACGTGGAACTGGCGGCAGAAGTGAAACAACTGCTGCAGATCGCTTTGGACGATTCGGCCCTGGCAGGCCGCCGTGTCAGTGCCTTCGCGAATTCTCCGGCGCTAAGGCTTGCGCGACTGCTGGAGCGAGACAACGAACCGTCAAAGGCGCGAGCGCTGATCCTGCAGCAGGTGCTGGACGCCGAATACCCGAAAGGTCGGGCACCGGGGTTCGCGGAGTTTCATTTCGTGAGCGATCGTCTCGCCGCAGCCAGGGTCTTGACTCGACTTCGGTACCCGCTGGATTCAGTGCAACTGTTGAAGAGCATCACGTCGGAAACGCTGGCTGCGTCAACGCGATGGAACGGCGGAGGAGGAAACAGGGATCGCGATCTTCAGGAAGCAACGCGTCTGGCGGAATCCGCGACGACGGTGACAAACCTGCGGCGGAACGTTCAGGAACTCGTCGAACAACCGGACGGAAGCAGCGATCGCTGCCGCTTCCGTTTCTTCGTCGCGGCGGCTTCCGATTCTGTGGAGGAAATGAAGCTCGTCAGCGTTGTCGAAAATGCGATCGCCGCCGCCGCGTCGGCTCCACCGGACGAAGTTGCGGCTCTAAAGGAAGGACTGCTGGCGTTATCGCAGAAAGCCGGCGACGGCAGACCGTCTGCCTCCGTAGCACTGTTTCTGCTGGGGACAGCCACTGATGACGGCAGCCTGCAATCGGAAGCAGGCGACTTGCTAACGTCGTATGTTGACGGCACCGTACCCGTCCGTGAGACGGCCGACGGAGACATTTCGCTGTGGCTCGCCGCCCGATCGCTGCTGCGAAAAGATTCGTCGACCGCCCGTGGCCGTCGCCTTGCGGACCGCGCGGAGGCGGCCGCCAGGCTGGTCAACCGCAGCGATCTTCTGACCGCAATCCTGAAGGAACGAGGCGACCTGGAACTCGCCGCCGGTGACAAATCCGCGGCGAACGCTTCGTGGAACCGGCTGCTGGATGCGATCGTGTCACGCGATGATTCGCCGGCGACCGGACCGACATCCACAGCAGTTGAGGAACTGCGGCAAAGACTGCTTCGAAGCAAGCCGTAGCCGACCCCGCCGCTGCCCCGAATCGCAGCTGAGCAGCGGCGTGGATCTCACACAGAGGCACGGAGACACAGAGCTCTGCACTGTACTGTGCCTTTGTGTCTCTGTGTGAGAATTGAAGTGGCGGCTCGCGGTCTGGACCGGATTTGGATAACGCCCCATGCCGGATGACCGGTCGTATCCGCGTCAATTGGCGTCGTCGGAGCTCGGCCGCGGCTGGAATTCCGGAACGGTGGTGTCGACGGCGGGTGAATCAGCAAAGTCGTCGACAGGGCCGACGTTCTCGAATTCTTCGTCGCCGAAATCGTCGTCGGCATCATCATCCGGCAACTCGTCGCCGGATGCAGAACGTCGGCGGCGGTTCAGGTCTTCCAGCCGGACGCCTTCTTCGTCATCCTGGTGAGAACGCAGGATCATTCGAATCGGGACTTCCTGAAACGGTGAGATTTCACGCAGGAATCCCAGCAGATACCGCTTCCAGGTTTCGTCGAACAGTTTCGGATCGTTGCATTTGACGACGATCGTCGGCGGATTTGTGGCAACCTGTGTACCGTAGTAGATCTTTGGTCGACGATTCTTTCGCTGCGGGGGAGGATTCCTGCTGACGGCCAGCTTCAGCGCCCGGTTCAGACGCCCGGTGCTGATGCGAGCGTGTGCCTGTTTGAAGATGCTTTGCGTCAGATTCACCAATTGCCGGATATTGCGTCCGTCTTTGGCGGTCAGAATCGCGATGGGAACATGCCGCATCGAACTGAACGATTTGATCAGATAGTCGCTCCACGCTTCGATCGTCATCTGCTCGTGTTCCGCCAGATCCCACTTGTTGACGACAAACACGCACGGCTTGTTGTGCTTTGCGATTTCCTCCACCAATTGCTTGTCAACGCGGGAAATCGTCTCGCTGGCGTCGAAGAACATCAGCACGACATCCGCGCGGCGAATACTGCGCTGAGCCCGGACGAGGCCGTAGAATTCGATGCTGTTTGCCAGGCTTTTCCGCTTGCGGACTCCCGGCGTGTCGATGGCCACAAACGTTCGACCGTCCACGTCAAAGCGGATGTCGATGCTGTCGCGAGTCGTGCCGGCGACCTCACTGACGATGACCCGTTCTGACTGAGCAAGCTGGTTGATGAACGTGCTCTTGCCGACGTTTCGGCGGCCGACGATGGCCAGCTTCATTTCCGGCTGTTCCAGCAGTTCCGCACCTTCGCGCTGTTCGGTGTCGGCGGCGGGCGGCAGATGGTCCACGATCTCCCGGATCAGTTCGGGACGATTACGGTTTCCGGTCACGCTGGTGATCACCAGGGCAGCACTCGCCAGTTTCAGAAACGACGGCGCTTCGATGTCCAGTCGGGACGAATCGCACTTGTTGACAACCAGCAGCGTGGGCTTTGAGGACTTGCGCAGCCGCTCGGCGACATGTTCGTCCAGCGGTGTGATGCCCGCCTTGCCGTCGACGACGAATAGCAGCAGATCGCATTCGTCCAGTCCCACCTGAATCTGGTGTTCGATGTCTTCGGACAGATCGTCGCTGTCGACGATTCCGATACCACCGGTGTCGACCAATTCAAAATACCGGTCGTGCTCGTGCATGATCCACGTGACGCGGTCGCGCGTGACGCCCGCTGTCGGATCGACGACGGAAATCAGCTTGCCCGACAGCCAGTTCAGCAGGGAACTCTTGCCGACGTTCGGACGCCCGACAATTGCGACTCGCGGAATTCCCATGATCTGCTTTCTGTGTGCCTGAAGCACGGTTTCGCGCGATGGCGGAATGGACACCGCTGCTGTGCCGTCCGGCCTGTGACGGCAGCCGTGCAAAGCCGTCTTTGCAGGATGGCTGCGACTGCTACGGCGCTTCATCCAGCAGCTTGCGAGCCTGCAGGCGGATATCCGCGGCGGAATGGTTGTCGGCAAGCTTCTGCAGTGATGCCGTTAGCTGCACGCGATCTTCGTCAGAAATATCATTCCACAGACTTCCCACCGCGCGGATTGTGTTTCGAAGAATGATGGGTTCTTCAAAGCTTTGTTCCGCCAGAACCCGCTGCTGATCTTCGGGTGACAGTGCAGCAAATTCCGCACGGTCCATCGGTTCCGCGGCCGTCGCCAACAGGCGCGAGAACGTAGCCACGCCGTCGTGTTGTCCGTTTCTGGCCAGAGCGACCGCGGCGTTCGCCTGCGTCATTCGATCGCCGTCCAGCAGCATGACCCGAAGCTGCCTGATGGCGTCGGGACCGCTGACGAGCCCCAGAACATACGCCGCAAGATGCCGAATGGAAGGATCCGAATCCTGTGCCGCCAGCCGCAGTTGTTCGGCCACGGCGGCGTTGTCGATCGTGGGAGTTTCCAGCATGGTGCCCGCGGCCGAGGAACCGGTCGCGGCTTCGTCGGGCTTTTCTGCGGGCGATCCCGATCGAGACTCAAACTTCCGCCCGGCGATCATCGCCAGTGCCATCAGAGCGCTTTTGTGAACGGCGCGATGATCGCCTTCTCCCTGGGTTTCCGGATAGTTCTTTTTCAGGACTTCCGCCAGGACCGGCATTACGAGTTCGTCGCCGTTCAGAGATCCCATCGTCCGGGCGAGAAATTCCTGATGCTTGAAATCTTCCTCCAGAGTCGAGTTCGACGCGAGCGACTCCCGCAACAGCGTCGTCAAAGCTTCCACGACTTCCGGACGGTCCGACAGCGGAATTCCGGGTTCGCCCGATTCGTCGGAATCGACCTGTTCATTTCGCAGACTCTGAGCCAGCCCCAGAGCCGCTCGCCAGCCGCCGGTGTTCGTTGCTGCTGCCGAGTTCCGAAACAAGCTGTTTCCAGTCCGTTTTTGAATCAGCCAGCTTTCCGAACAGCGCCCAGACGCCGATGACAGCAGCCACAATCAGCGCCGGGATCAGGAACAACTGAACGATAAAGCCGGCGGACGGCGGTTCAACCGGTGGCAATTCTTCAGGTCGCAGGTCTTCAGGCGGGCGCGCCAGCGATTCGTCGGACGGGCTGGCGAAATCCGCCGCAGCCTGCGTGTTGGGGTGATCGGACATGGAAACATCAGCAACCGGTGGAACGTCGGCGATTCGGAAACACGATTCAGCCGCCGATTGTAAGCTGGCAACTGCGGCATTTCAGGACGCGCCGGCAGCGAGGTCGCATTTTCTCTATTGCCGGATTGCTCCGATGTTCCACGCTTCGCGATTCACGCGGGACTGAAGCCTCAGTCAGGTTTGTGCAAAGGCCAGACAACCTGGCGCGGCGGCTATTTCCGTCGGATGGCAATCACCGTCAGGTCATCGGGTTTGGTGGAATGGCCGACGGTGGCCGCTCCGTCCGGGTGCATGCGCTGTCGAGCCAGAGCGACGAGAGCCGACGCGCGGGCGTGCAACTGGCCGGATCGGAGCGTCTGCACGATTTCCTCGGTCGTCACGTTATCGCTCAGGCCGTCAGTGCACAGGACCAGCGTGTCTCTCGGAGCCATCTTCAGCGTCGGACCGAGTTCAATCCGCATGTCCGGCTGGCCCACCACATTCGAAACGAGATGCCGTGACGGATGCGACATGGCGGATTCTTCGTCCAGATAACCGGCTTCCACGGCATAGCCGACGGGAGAATGAGAAATGGACTGCCACTTGATGCGTCCCCGCTGACCGAACAGCAGAATCATGGAATCGCCGACGTGATACGGACGAAATTCCCCGGCCTGCATGTCGATCATCGCCAGAGTCGTTGCCGCGCCGGTTCCGAGTTGCTGAATCTGCCGGCTGGCATTTTCGACCGCGTCAATCAATGCTCCGCGAAGGTGCTGAACTTCGTCGTCGGGCGTTCCCAGCCACTGCTGAATCGTCCGGACAGCGATGGACGACGCTTCCGACCCTCCCTGGTAACCGCCGACTCCGTCCGCCACGACGGCGACACCGGACTCCGGTCCCAGCGGCACGATTCCCGCGGAATCTTCGTTATCGGTGTCACGCAGCGGGCTGCGGTGCGTGTAGACGGCAAGCTGACCGCCCGCGAACGGAAGGACCTGGACCTCCGGCATGTCGGTCCGCAGAAAGACTGCCGCAGATTCTGCCGCATTCAGACTGCCTGCTTCGGTCACGACGCGGCTTTCTTTCTGCGCGACTTCGCATGCCGGAGCGTCTTGCCCTTCAGACGCTGGAACGCGCTCAGCATCTGGACCGCGTCGCGAAATCGCCGTGTCGGGCGAGGATCGATCGCTCGCTTCAGAAATGCGACAAACTCGGGATGTACGCGCCCCCGCAGACGCTGATAACCCGGCGGAGGCCAGTTGAACGGCCATTCCGGCCACTGTCCCGCGACCATCCGATAAATGATCAGGCCGATCGAAAACACGTCCGACCGCGGTGACGGTCGCCCCATCGCCTGTTCAGGAGCCATGTAGCCGACGGTGCCGGTGCCGGAACCCTGCAGAGTTTTCTGAGAAACCTTGGCGATTCCAAAGTCCGCCAGCCGGATGTGCAGGCCCTCGAAGAGAATCACGTTCTCCGGCTTAATATCGCAGTGAACGATTTTCTCATGATGAGCGTAGGCGGTTGCTTCCAGAATCTGCTCCGCGATTTCCAGCGCCGTTTCCAGTGACATCCGCCGTGTCAGGCGTTCGTCGAGCGTTTCCTGGCCCAGAGCAAACACCATCACCAGCCGGTCGTCGATGACACTCGCGTCCCGCAGCGAAAGAATATTGCGGTGTTCCAGCCGTGCCGTGGTGCGGATTTCGTTGCGAAAATCCTGAAGCACCTGCTGAGTGACCAGTGATGAGTGGGGGATTTTCAGGGCCACACGAAAGCCCTGAATCGTGTCCATCGCCTGATACACGGACGCAAACGCTCCCGCACCAAGCTGCCGTTCGATGCGATATTTGCCGATTCTCTGACGGGCCTTCAGACGCTGTTTCTTCATTCGACTGACAGCCTGAATCCTGTTCACCGCTTCAATCACTGTTCCGCATCCAGGCAGAAAGACAAAAGGCCGGGCGGCCGCTTCGAGACCGGCCTTCGATACAAATCGCCACGCATACGTTCCCTGAATTCGGATTCCCGCCCCGACCGACTATAACCTCTCTGCCCCTGATATGCCCCGCCCGAGATTTGCCGGTTTTCAGCGCGTTACAGATTATGGACCGCCCGGAAGAAACCGAGTCTCGCTCCCGCTGCAGCGTGAAACTGCTGCACAGGAATCAACCGGCCTTGGTTCCGGTCCGAATTCTTCCGCCCCTCTGTGAATTGTCCCTGAAAAACGCCGATGCCGATCGCAAAAACGGGCGGTTGTGAACTCGTGCCCGACATTCCCCCGCCGGAGCTGCCGTCCCCGCGCCGCACACAACAAGCGTACGCCGAAAGCGAGTCACGGAAAAGCGGATTGCGGAACAGAGACTCAGGGAATCGGAACATCGTTTGCCTGCGGATCAGCAGCAAGTTCCGTCGGGTCGCCGGAACAGACATTCCGCGGCCGAAGCTCGCGAAACGGCATTCGGTTCCCGTTCCCGCAGCCGGCGTTTGGACGCGAAGCAATCTGCGACAACGTTCGCAGAAAGAACCATCGACACGACAGCAAACTCAGGAGCCATCCGTTTAGCAGATCCGAGGCAGCGGTGATCCTGAAGGTTCGTCCACCGGCTGTTCGCGGCCCAGAGAACGCTGGATGGTCACCGGACAGATGGATTTCGGCCCGACGGTGCCAACGACCGCAGCTTCCTTCGAAACGGAAAGCGTTCGCAGCGACTCGACGGCAGCGGTAGCAGCTTCGGGTGCAACAGCCGCGACCAGCGTGCCTTCGCAGGCGATGTGCAGCGGGTCCAGACCCAGGAGTTCACACACGGCTCGAACGTCCGACGTCACCGGGATCTGAGCTTCGTTCAGGCGAAACGTCAGCCCACAGGCCGCGGACCATTCGTGCAGAACGGCGGAAACGCCGCCGCGAGTGGCATCGCGGATCGTTCGCACACCGGAACCGGCCGAAGTTCTCAACCGTTCAACAGCATCCGTCAGTGGCGCAGAATCGGATTCCGGCGGCGGCGAAAACGAAAGTTCTTCGCGAGCACACAGCACAGAAACGCCGTGGCGACCGATCGGGCCGGACACCAGAACGACATCTCCTTCCTGAATTGACGACGGGCCGATGGGAACCGGGTCGATAAGTTCCCCGATCCCGGTCGTTGTCAGAAAAATGCCGTCAGCGGCTCCGCGAGGCACGACTTTGGTGTCTCCCGCGACGACGTCTACCCGACATTCGCCCGCAGCGGCGGCGACGCTGTCAAGGATTCGTTCCAGCACCGCCATCGGAAGTCCCTCTTCCAGAATCATCGACAGCGTGATCCATTTCGGGAGCGCTCCCGATACCGCCAGATCATTGACCGTGCCATGAACCGCCAGCGAACCAATGTCGCCACCGGGAAAGAACAGCGGCGAAACCACAAAGCTGTCCGTTGTCACAGCGATGCGGCCACTCGGCGATGTCACGTGAGCGGCGTCCGGAAGACAGTCGAGGCTGTCGTTTCGAAACCTCCGTCGAATGTGCCGATCGATCAGGCGGCGAGTCAGCCGGGCTCCTTCACCGTGAGCCAGCGTGATTCGGTCACTGTTGCCGTCGATGGCAGCGGGGCAGTTCAGTTGCCAGGCGGGAACTGTCACACGACGACCTTTTCAACGTGCGGCGCCGCGCCAATGCCGTAGCGGAAGTACGCCGCACAGGCTCCTTCCGACGACACCATGGGCGCTCCAAGCGGTGAATCCGGACTACAGCGTGTGCCGAAGTGCGGGCATTCCGGCGGTTTCAGCTTTCCCGAAAGAACGTCGGCCGCCGGGCAGCGATCATCGGCCAGGATCGGCAGATCTGTCATGACGGTCTCCTCCGCGAATCGTAATCGTGCGTCGAACATTTCGAATTCGGGACGCAGCCGCAATCCTCCTTGACGAATCACACCAAAGCCTCGCCACGGGCAGTCGGAAACCCGATAGACGCGATCCAGCACGTTTTGAGCAACCTCGTTACCACCGCGCTGAACGGTGCGGGAATACTGATTGCTCACTTCCGTGCGGCCGGATTCGAGTTGCTGAACGCAGTCGCGGATGCCTTCGAGTAAGTCGACCGGTTCGAACCCCGTGACAACCACGGGAACCTGATACCGATGCGCAAAGTCGTTGTACGAATGGAATCCCGTGATCGTGCAGACGTGGCCAGCGGCGAGAAACCCCTGCACTCGATTGCCAGGCGATTCCACCAGCGCTTCCATCGCCGGCTGCACTCGCACGTGTGACACCAGCAGCGAGAAGTTCTTTAATCCCAGTTCCCGCGCCTGCAGCGCGGCAAGCGCTGTGGCAGGAGCCGTCGTTTCAAAACCCACGCCGAAGAAGACGACCTGCTGCGCCGGATTTCGCTCAGCCAGCGTCACCGCGTCCAGCGGAGAATACACGATGCGCACGTTGCCTCCGGAAGCCCGGACGTCAAGCAGCGAACTCCGGCTGCCGGGAACTCGCAGCATATCGCCGAAACTGGCAATGACGACATCTTCCCGAACCGCCAGCCGCTGCGCCAGATCGATGTCTTCCGCCGGAGTCACACACACCGGACAACCGGGGCCGTGAATCAGTTCGACAACGTCCCGCAGTTCTTCTTCGATGCCGTGCCGCAACAGGCTGTGAGTCTGCCCGCCGCAGACTTCCATCAGCACCCACGGTCGTGTCGCAATCCGCCGAATCTGTCGCACGAGTGGCAGGGCGGCGGCCGTGTCGCGGAATTCGTCAACGAACTTCATGATGACGCCTCGCCCACGAAGTCCTCGGTCACACCGAGTTGCGTGAGTTCCTCCAGGACGCGCTGAGCTTCGACCGGATCAATTCGGCTGATGGCGATTCCCGCGTGAACCACCACGTATTCGCCAACCTTTGCGTCCGGAACGCATGCCATGTGGCAAACGCGGCGAACTCCTTCAAATTCAATTTCCGCGCGGCCGAAGACGGGGTCGTGGTCAATCCAGTTTGCGACTCTGCCGGGAACGCCTAAACACATGGGCCGGACCTTCTGTTGACGGTCGCAGCGTTGAGCCGGGCGGCGGCAACCGCCAACTGACCGGCCGCGAGTCCTCCGTCGTTGGGAGGAATGTTTCCCGGCAGGCCGACCGGAAGCGGATGGCTCGCCAGACGCTCATGAATCAGTTCGGTCAGAATCTTGTTCTGGAAACATCCACCGCCGACGATGACGGGAACATCCTGAAAACGCGACACCACAGCGGCAACGCCCGACGCGACAGCTCGATGAAACTTCATCGCCATTGTACCCGGACGTACGCCGGACGCATTGTCGGACACAACTTGCGCGATCAGCGGCCGCCAGTCGAGCTGCAGATGCGCCCCGGTGTCATCAAGCCTGAAGGAATACTCACCATCTGTTGATTGATCACAGGCGGCTTCCAGCAGCATCGCCGCGTGACCTTCGAATGACGAGTCGGAGATCTTCAGAACGACGGCCGCGACACCGTCGAACAATCGGCCCATGCTGGTGCACTTCGCTGCGTGCCTGGTGGTCTGCACCGGCGGATGGGGTTCCAGGCGGTGCGGGTCAACAAACTGTCGAAGACTGCGAACGGCATTCGCAGTGCCGATGGATTCCGTCAGCAGCGCCAGGGCGACTCGCCAGGGTTCCCGAATGGCATGCTCACCGCCGATCAGCGGGAAGGGCCGCAGCGACGCGACTCGCGAAAAGAATTCCGCAGTCGTCAGCAGAAACTCACCGCCCCAGATGGAACCGTCCGGGCCGAATCCGGTTCCATCGAACGCGATTCCCAGCACCGTTCGATCCAGCCAGCCGTGTTCCAGCATTCCGGCGACAACGTGAGCGTGATGATGCTGAACGGCAATCGTCGGCGCGTGCTGTTCCTCGGCAGCACGAGTCGTGAAATACTCCGGGTGCAGGTCATGGACAACGACTTCCGGTTCGACACCGTACAGCTTCAACAGTGACTGAGTTTGTTCGACAAAGCGCGTTCTGGTGGCGATCGAATCGAGGTCTCCGAAGTGCGGCCCGAGAATACTCTGCGACCCGTTGCACAGCGCGACGGCAGCTTTCTGGTGTCCGCCGAGTGCCAGAATCTGTCGATCACTTTGCAGGTCCAGCGGCAACGGTGCAATGCCGCGACCTGCGCGAATCGTCACGGATCGACCGGCGATGCAGCGCACGACGCTGTCGTCGATCGGCCGGGCAATGGTTCGATTGTGGTGAAGAAAGCTGTCGGCGATTTCGCGCAGGGCCGTGTCGGCGTTCGTGTTGTCGAATGCCAGAGGCTCGCCGTCTGAATTTCCGCTGGTGACGATCAGCGAACGCCCGAAACCGTTCAACAGCATCCAGTGAAGAGGCGTTGTTGGGTTCAGGATTCCGACACTGTCCAGCCCGGGTGACACACTTGACGCCAGGCCCGAAACGCATGACGCGCGCACCAGCACAATCGGGTTGCGTGAACTTTCGAACTCGCTGCATTCGTCGTTCGTTAATCCGTGAATGTCCGACGCGTGCGGCATGACGGCCAGCGGTTTTGCCGGTCGCCGTTTGACATCGCGCAATCGGACAATTGCCGCAGCGTTTGAGGCGTCGCAAAGCAACTGGTATCCGCCAATTCCTTTGATGGCAAGAATCTCACCGCGTCGCAGGCGGCCGATGGCTGCGGCAATCGCATCGTTGCCGTGCGCAGGTGATCCGTCGCCGGAGTCCGTCAGTACGACGTTCGGGCCGCAACTCGGACACGCGTTCGTCTGAGCATGAAACCGACGGTCTGTCGAATCGACGTCTTCCTTCCAGCAGTGTCCGCACAAAGTGAAATGATGCATCGTCGTTTCGGAACGCTCATACGGCATTGCCTGGATGATCGAATACCGCGGTCCGCAATTCGTGCAGCTTGTGAAAACATAGCCGTGCCGACGATTGCCGGATTCCGCGACTTCCCGCAGGCACGCATCGCAGACGCACAGGTCGCGCGGAACAGCGGTGCCTGGCTTATCGGCCGCGGCCGCACGTTCGATGTGAAAACCGCTGACACCGCGGAACGGAATCCCGGACCGCGACAGGTTGCTGACCGTCGCGCATTCGGGAAGCGCGCCGGTCAGTCCTTCGGCGAACTCGTCAACGCGGGCAGCTTCGCCTTCGACGATGATTTCGACGCCGCGACTGCTGTTGGCGACGGCCCCGTTCAGCCCCAGTCGCTCCGCCAGCCGAGCCACCGCGGGGCGCACACCGATGCCCTGCACGTGTCCCTGCAGCAGGAACCGCGCGGCGTGTTTTTCATTCGTGTCGATGAGCGAAATCGGCATCGGGGATGAATCAAAGCGTGTCAATGGCTGCTGCCAGCATCGCGCGGCGGCGTTCGTCGAGAAACCGGCACCAGTCAGAAATTCCTTCGCCCGTCACTGAGCAAACGCTGAATGACGACAGGTTCGGCTGAATTCGGCGAGCATCCTCCACCGCGGCTTCGACGCAAAACGGCACGTGAGGCAGCAGGTCCGTCTTGCTGATGACCAGAGCGTCGCTGGTGCGAAACATCTTCGGGTACTTGCCGGGTTTGTCGTCGCCTTCCGTGACGCTCAGCATGGCCACGCGAATGTGTTCGCCAAGATCGTGCGACGCAGGGCAGACCAGATTTCCAACGTTTTCGATGAAAAGAAATTCGAAGTCATCCGGCGGCAGTCGCTGCAGTCCGAACTGCACCAGCGAAAGTTCCAGGTGGCAGGCTCCACCGGTTGTCAGTTGTTCGACGGGAACAAACGGTCGTAGTCGTTCAGCGTCGCGATCCGTTGCCAGATCGCCGACCAGGACAGCAATGCGGCGTGATCCGTTCCAGTACCTGGCGGTCGCCTGCAGCAGGCTGGTCTTGCCCGCTCCGGGCGATGAGACCAGGTTGATGACCAGAGTCCCACTCCGGGAAAACTGTTCCCGCTGTTCCCTCGCGCGCCTTTTTTTTTCGGCCTGAATATCCTGATTGACGTCGATGGTTATGGGCATCATGACACCTTGCCTGGAAAGATCTCAGTGATGTGGTTTACTGAATCGCCTGGCTCGCTACGGGCGCGTCGACTTCGTTTCGAGCGTGATCGTGATTAGCGTCCGAAGAACCGTCCAGGGTCACATTCAGCAGACGGAATTCGTCACCCCGCGACACCTGAACCGATCGCGACCCGCAGCCGGGACATTCGAAACGAAACGACTCGACGACGAAGTCATTCCCGCAGTCACGACAGATTCCACCAAGCGGCACCTCCCGGATTGCCAGCTCCGCGCCGGGACTGTTCGTTGCCGGAACAAGCCGTTCAAAGGCGTCGCTGACCAGCAATGGTTCGACGCCGCTAAGCGGGCCGAGCTCGACTTCAATGCGAGTCACCGTCGCCGCGCCGTGCTGCAGTCGCAGCTGTTCAACCTGCGTCAGCAGCGATCGCACCAGAGACATTTCGTGCATCATTCAATTCATTCAGAATGGACTGCGTAATCTTCGGCAGGACATCCGTCAGTCCATCGGACAAACAGTCCTGTGTATGAAACTCGCGGCCAGTGACGGCATGCACAACAATCCGCTGAGGAAGTCGTCCCAGCCGCGCAGCAAGATCCAGCACGGGACCGAGTCCGTAGTCATGGCTGCCGCCGCACCGCAGGCGTCGAATTTCCGGCAGAATCGCCGAGTCAAGCGAACCGCAGTCCGTGACTTCCAGCCGATGAATCGTGCCAGGCGGTGAGTCATCGCGGCTGGCATCACAGACGTGCAGAATTCCAATGCCGTCCAGCCAGTCCAGGATATCCAGCGGCAGTGCGGCCTTGCGAACCATCACGTCAGGATTGTCGCGCAGACTTTCGGACACAGCATTCACGATCAGCCAGCCGATCTGATCGTCACCGTGAGCGCTGCCCAGTCCCACCAGCAGGATGCGTGGTCGTGTCGTCATGGCGAGACCCGGTCAATTGTCAGCGTCAGAAAATGGGTTGAGCAACTGATGCACGGATCGTAGCACCGGATCAGCCGTTCGCAGTCCATTGCCGTCTGTCGGTCGTCGGGATTCAGAATGCGCGGCAGCCAGCCACGCAGGTCGTTCTCAATCTGCATCTGATTCTGCGATGTCGGCGGGACGATTTTCGCGAACGTCACAGCGCCGTCACCGTCAACGCGGTAACGATGATAGATCAGCCCGCGGGGAGCTTCCGTAGCGGCACAGCCTTCGGATTCGCGGTATTCGTACTTGATGCGCGGCGGCTGGCACGGTCGATAATCGCGCAGAATGGAAAGCGCTTCTTCGTAGGCATGAATTACTTCCAGGCCGCGAGCAATGATCGCCTGAAACGGGTTTCGGCAGGACGCGTCGAACCCAACTTCCTGCGCGGTCCGGCGAGCCGATTCCGAGAGCCTGTCGAAGTTCAGGGCCACGCGAGCCAGCGGGCCGACGTGGTAGCTGGTGGGCGATCTACCGTTTTCGGAATTGCGCCTCACGGAATGCAGAGCCGTGCTGTGTTGAATATGCCGCTCTTCGAACTCGCGCTCGTAGTCGGTGACATCGATTGCCGTGCCGGATGATGACGCGACGCGGCCTTCGTTCATGGCATATTCATCCGGATGCGACAGCGCGACCAGGTCGTAGTTGCGAGAAAAGTCCGGGAAGTCGAGCGTCGCGACCCACCTTGTCGCGGCAATCGCGGCGTCCAGCCCCCATTCGAAATCAGGGATCAGACGCTGCAGCTCCTCGCGCTTTGGAGCCCGGTGGAATCCTCCGACAGCAACGTTGATCGGATGAATCGCGCGTCCGCCGAGCACTTCCAGCAGGTCATTGCCGTGCTTCTTCAGCCTCAGACCACGGTTGACTTCATCCGGAAACTTCGCGGCCAGGTCGATACCGCTGTCGACGCCGAAGAAATCCGGAGCATGCAGCAGATGCATGTGCAAAGCGTGGCTTTCGATCCATTCACCACAGTACAGGAGTCGTCGGAGCCGACGAATTTCGGGAGTGATCGCAACACCCAGCGCGCGTTCAAGCGCATGCACGGCGCTCATCTGATAGGCGACCGGACAGATGCCGCAGATTCTGGCGGTGATGTCCGGGACTTCTTCCAGCGGGCGTCCTCTCAGAAACGCTTCGAAGAATCGCGGCGGTTCGTAGATCGCAAGCTGAACGTCACGAATCGTGTCACCGTCCAGCGTGATGTGCAGACCGCCTTCGCCTTCGACGCGTGTCAGCGCTTCCACTTTGATCGTGCGGGATTCGGTCATGCGGAGCCTCCTGCTGACGACGCGTCCGCTGCCGACGAAGTACCGGATGCGGCCAGTCGTTCGCCGGCGTCACGAAATTCCGGAGCCGCGGCGTTGAAATTGCGCAGCAGAGGCAGCAATTGTCGGCTGCCGGTTCCGGCGCGTTGAAAATGACCGGTCAGACTGTTGCAGTTCGGCTGGGCGGCCGGGCCAAAGCAGCCGTAGCAGCCCCGATCGTAGGCCGGACAGATGGCTCCGCAACCCGCCTGAGTCACCGGGCCGAGACATGGAATGCCCTGTGCGACTTCCACGCAAACGGTTCCGCGGCGTTTGCAGTCCAGACAGACGCTGTGAGTCGGCGTGCGCGGTTTCCGGCCGGCGATCAGCGATGTCAGAACGTCGACAAGCTGATAACGGTTGATCGGACAGCCGCGCAGTTCGAAGTCGACTTTGACGTGATCGGAAATCGGCGTTGAAGTGGACAGCGTGGAAATGAACTCCGGCCGAGCATACACGCACCGCAGAAACTCATTGTGATCGGCCCAGTTCTTCAGCGACTGAATGCCGCCCGCCGTCGCACAGGCTCCGATGGTGATCAGAAATTCGGACTGTTCGCGCACGTGCTGAATTCGCTGACGATCGTGTTCGGTGGTGATCGAACCTTCGACCAGTGCGACATCGTACGGTCCGGGTTCCACATGGCTGGTCGCTTCCAGAAAATGAGCGATGTCGACGGCTCCGGCAATCGCCAGCAGTTCGTCTTCGCAGTCCAGCAGCGACAACTGGCAGCCGTCGCACGACGCGAACTTGAACACGGCCAGCCGGGGCTTGCCGTTCGCGGCTTGGGAAGTGATCGGACCGGCGACGCTCACAGGTCATGCACTTTTAGAATGGAAGCCACACGGTCGTAGGGAAACACCGGGCCGTCCTTGCACAGGAACTCCGGACCAAGCTGACAATGCCCGCACAGACCGACGGCACAGTTCATGTTCCGTTCCAGAGACACGTAGATCGCATCGGACGACAAACCGCGACGAATGGCCGACTGGATCGTGTACCACATCATGACTTCCGGCCCGCATGTCAGCAGCAGCGTGTCGGAAGGGCGATTCAGCGGCAATCGATCGAGCAACTGCGTGACGACACCGACATGCCCGTTGTACCCGATCGGCCCGCGGTCGACGGTAATGTGAACGTCGAACCCGCGCGAACGCCAGTCGTCGTATTCCCCGGCGTACAACAGATCCTGCGGCATGCGAGCACCATACAGCAGCGACAGTCGGCCGAACCGGCTTCGTTCGGCGAGCAACTCCAGAATCGCCGAACGCAGCGGAGCCAGACCGATACCGCCGGCAACCACGATCACATCCTTCCCGAGACATTGTTCCATCGGCCAGCTCGAACCAAACGGGCCGCGAAGACCGATGCCGGCACCGTCACTCAGCGACGCCAGTGCGCGAGTCACGTTGCCGGCCTGGCGAATCGTGTGAGGTACCGCGGACCGATCCGCCGGATCACCGCTGATCGAAATCGCAACCTCTCCGACTCCCGGCAGATACAGCATGTTGAACTGCCCCGGACGAAACGAATACTCCGCCCCGCGGTGTTCGTCGTCGAAGACCAGGCTGTACGTGGCGACTCCCGGCGTTTCAGAAACCACCTGGCGAATTCGCACCAGGGAAGCCAGCCACGGGTTTGCCGACGCGGCGTTGGTAATGTGCGTCATGGCGCGCTTTCCGGCAGGGCTGTGCATTCGTCTGTGCGATCCGGCACTGTCTGCATCGCCGCGATTTCTTCCGTCAGATCGATGCCGACCGGGCACCAGGTGATGCAGCGACCGCAGCCGACACAGCCGGACGTGCCGAACTGGTCGTGCCACGATGCCAGCTTGTGAGTCAGCCACTGCCGAAACCGGCTGCGCACGTCGTTGCGGACGATGGCACCGTTCATGTAGCTGAAATCGATGTTGAAGCACGAATCCCACTGCCGCTGACGGTCGATGTGGTCTCCCGTCAGGTCGGAAACTTCCGTTACGGTTGAACAGAAACACGTCGGGCAGACCATCGTGCAGTTCGTGCAGGAAAGACACCGCGTCGCGATTTCCTGCCATCGCGGATGTTCCGGATTGTTCAGCAGCAAGTCGCGGATTCCGTCGGTGTCCAGCGACTTCTGAATCTGGTCAACGGCCTGCGCGCGAGCCGTTTCTGCCGCCGAGGTCTGCTCCGACGCGACGGGTACGACGGGCAGCTGATCCAGCAACTGTGATCCGAGATCTGAGCCCGCTTCGACAACGAACCCGCCGGAAATTTCCGTCATCGCGAGATCGAAGCCGTCAATGCACCGAGGCCCCGTGTTCATCGAAGTGCAGAAGCACGTCGACGCGGCCATCGTGCAGTTGACAGCGACAACGAACGCGGCGTCGCGGCGCCGCTGGTAGATCGGATCGACGTAGGGACCGCCCGTGAACACGCGGTCCTGAATCTTCATCGCCGCCAGCTCGCAGGCTCGCACGCCAAGAAACGCAAACTTCGGCGGGGGTTCGTCGGGAGTCGCCAGGGTCCAGCCGTTTTCCGTGCGGTCAGCGGTGGCGACGGTTGTCAGAGGCGGAAACAGGAACCGTTTCCACGAATGGGGTCCGACGACGTAGCCGAAGAATCCGTCGTCGTTTCTTCGTTCCAGCCGGTAGTTGCCGGGTTCCTGCCGATCCGTCCAGCCTCGCGGCAGATCGTCGGCCGAAAAGATTTCCTCGTAGACGATTGCGTTCTGGTCGATCTTTGGCCCGATGACCTGGTAGCCATCGTCAGCCAGCGCAGCAATCAGCGACTGCAGGTGTTCGGTCGGCAGAAACCGGTCGGCGGTGTCAACAGCGTGTTCAGACATGGAAAATCGGAGTCAGGACGCGAAGAACCGCCCGTTAGGAACTGGTTTCAATGAACAGATCAAGCTGCTGCAGGCGAGTTGCCAGCAGGCGACGGGACATGGCCATGGCGACCTGTTTCATCACGACGTAGCCGATGTCGTGATCCGCGTCACAAAGTTCCTGCAACTGCCGGGCCGGAAACGCAATCAGAATGACATCTTCCACGACAACAGCGCGAGCCGTCATTCGAGCGTCTGCCAGCAGCGCGGACCAGCCGACAATCTCGCCCGGTCCGACGGTCAGCATTCTCATGCATCCCCGACGCGGCATGCACATGTCCAGGCCAATCATTCCGTCGGCGACAACGTACAGCGATTCGCATGCGGTTCCTTCCTGAAACAGGACGGTCGACTTCGCCAGGTTCTCGATCGCTGCGATTTCTGCGATCTTCGCCAGATCACCCGGCGACAATTCGTCCAGAAATTGCACACTTCTGAGCAGGTCGGAAATATTCGTTTCGGCGATCGTCATCAGCCGCGCCTTGTCTAAAGTTGTCTGCACAGATGGCAGCCGAAATCGTCGGCACGACAAATGCGGAGCAAATGGCAAGCCATAGTACATCCACATTCACATTTCACGAACAGCGCCTTCATCGGCGCCACTTTCCCAGGCCACGGACATGGGCACCGTTCAGAATCAACTGATCGACGGCCTGACAAACCCCGCAGTGCTGCCGTATCCGTGCAACCGCGTCGAGCTTGTAGAAACTCACATTTCCTGGGTACTGCTGACGGGGCAGCGAGCCTACAAAATTAAGAAACCGGTCGACTTTGGCTTTGTCGATTTCACCACGCTGGAGCGTCGCCGGCATTTCTGTGAGGAAGAAATCCGCCTGAACCGCCGCCTGGCACCGGATCTGTATCTGGGTGTCGTCCCTGTGACCGGAACGATCGATCAACCGCGGATCGGCGGCGATGGTCCGGTGATTGACTACGCCGTGGAAATGAAGCAGTTCGACCAGCAACAGTTGCTCAGCCACCTGCCGCTGCACGTACTTTCGCCGTCGCACATTGACAATCTTGCCGATCAGTGTGCGGACTTTCATCAACTTGCACATGTCGCGGATGCGACGTCGCGGTACGGCCGGCCGGGGCAGATCATGCAGCCGGTTCGTGACAACTTCGAACTGCTGTGTCACGCCGATCAGTCCATTCACGATCTGGTGGAGACTCTGCGAGATCATGCCGAACACGAATTCCGTCAGCTTCTGCCGGTCTTCAGTGACAGGAAGCAAAGCGGCATGATTCGTGAATGCCACGGCGATCTGCACCTGGGGAACATGTTTCTGCAGGACGACCGCGTCACAGTCTTCGACGCGATCGATTTCAACGATGACCTCCGTCGAATCGACATCATCTGCGATATTGCCTTCGCTGTGATGGATTTCGAAGACCGCGGCTGTCCGGAGATCGCCGCACGTTTTCTGAATCGCTGGCTGGAACGAACGGGCGACTACGCCGGCCTGAAAGTGCTGCCGTTCTACGCGGCCTACCGTGCCACCGTGCGAGCGAAAATCGACGCCATTCGAATCCACCAGCCGGACCTGACTCAATCGGACCAGCGACATCTTTCGAACGACTGTCGAGGCTACCTGGAACTCGCCCGCCGCTTCACACGGAACCGTCCGCTCGCGCTGATGATCACCAGCGGACCGTCCGGCAGCGGCAAGACAACGGTGACTCAGAAGCTCATCGATGAATCCGGCCTGATTCGCGTTCGCTCCGACACGGAACGAAAACGTCTGCACGGAATGGCCCTGGAAGAACATTCCCGCGCCGAACAGAAGGCGACGATGTACTCCGCCGATGCCAGAGCCGAAACCTACGACCGTCTGGCCGAACTTGCCCGAACGGTGATCGACGCCGGCTTTCCCGTCGTTGTCGACGCCACGTTCCTGCAGCGCCACCAGCGCGAAGAGTTCGCTCGGCTGGCCGGTCTGCTGAACGTCCCGTTTCTGATCATTCGCTGCGACGCCGACGCTGACGAACTTCGAAAGCGAGTCGAATATCGCCAACATCACCAGCATGACGCGTCGGAAGCGGACGTCCAGGTGCTGGAAGCCCAGTTGGCCGACGCCGAGCCGCTGACGTCATTCGAACAGGCACACTGCGTCGACAGCAGCTCCGATGATTTCGCGGACAGAGTCCACAGGTTCATCGCCACATCAGGCACCAGCCTCGCGTGAATGCACCAGCCGCGCGTGAGAAGTCCCGCGGCGCTGACGTGCATGAATTCGCACTGGCTTACGTCAAACAGGCTGCCGCCGCATTCAAGACGCGCGGGCAAGTTGCTATGTTGACGGCCTTCCATCTGTCGTCGTCAGAAAGTGCCGCATCCGTGAACAATGACACATCCGCCGACGCGTCACGCGGCGCCATTTTTCGTAAGCTGCGTTCCGCGCTGCCTCAGGCGTCACCGCTGCCGGATCTTGCCGATGCGGGCCCGTGGCAGAGTTTTGACGACCCGGCGGATCACTTTGCCAGCGTGCTGAAGTCCGTCGGCGGACGATTCGTCCGTGTCGCAACGGTTGCCGAGGCCGATGCGGAATTGCGGAAGCTGGATGTCTGGCAGTCGGCGAAGGTCCGCTTTTCGGCCATCGCCGGGCTGGGGGATTCGACGTTTGAGGAAGCAGCGGTCGACGATCCTCACGACCTGGAAAACGTCGACTTCGCCATCCTGCCGGGCCACTTCGGCGTGGCGGAAAACGGAGCCGTCTGGGTCACCGATGAAGGCGTCAGACATCGAGTGCTGTACTTCATTCCGCAGCACATCGCGATCGTGATTCCCGGTTCGAAAATCGTCCACAACATGCACGAAGCGTACGGTCAGATCGATGTCGGCCGGTACGCGTTTGCGGCGTTTATTTCCGGGCCGTCCAAGACTGCGGACATCGAACAATCGCTGGTCATCGGAGCTCACGGAGCACGTTCGCTGACGGTGTTCGGGATTGACGAATGGCAGGCCGGGAATTGAAAAGGTCAGATTTCGGGTTTGGGATTTGAGATTTCAAGTCACAGATCACAGATTTCAAATCTCAAATTTCAAATCACAGATTTCAAATTTCAGATCTCAAATCTCAAACTGACGACTGACGACTGACGACTGACGACTGACGACTGACGACTGAAAAGCACCAGACGCCGTCTTGGCAATCCGGTGGGAGGTGCTTTCGGAAGACTCAGCGGTTGACCGTTCAGAAAGAGGAACCGCTGCCACTCAGCGGCTTAGTAGCGGCCGAACAGTCCGAAACCGATGGGAGCCAGTGTGGCGGGAATCGCTGGTCGGACCGGCTGGTAGGTTCGAAGATTGCAGTTACCGTTCGGGCAGTCACCGCCGGTGACACTGATCGGGACAAGCCCGGTCTGCGGACACCGACCGTTGGGGCACGCCGTTCCATTCACGCTGCCGAAGCTGTAGCCGGTCTGCAGGCACCTGCCGTTTGCACAGGCGCCACAACTTCCGTCACGGCAGGCGGCATGATTTCCGTGCGAACAGGCTCCGCCGGCACAACTTCCGTTAACACAGTTTCCTGTGCCGCAACGTCCATTCGCACAGCTACCCGTAGCACAGTTTCCGCCGACGCAATTTCCGGCCGGGCGTGCCGGTGAACCGAACAGGTCCGTCCGGCCGTAGGCACTGCGGTCGTCGCGATACGTTGTCGGGAACAAAGGTCGGAATGCGCTTCCGTAGCCGTTAAGGTTGCTGCGTCCGTTGTTGGGGCAGACTCCGCCAGTACAGTTGCCGGTGGCGGGGCGAACCGGAGTCGCCGGTGTGTAGCCGGTGTATGCCGGTCGATCGAACAGCGGTCGTACCGGTGCATAACCCGGATTCGCCGGATACGAATCAAACAGGCCGGCGGACCGAACTTCTTCGTTGGCGGAAGCACTGTGGTCGGCTGCGATTGTGGTCGAACAAACGGCAGCAAGAAACATTGCGGTCAGAGACAGGATTCGAACGTTCATGGGACTGCTTTCTCTAAGAGTGCCGAGACTCATCAGCGGTGCATCGTGACGGTGTCGACAAGGGAACTGTTGAAAGGACACATGGACCGCAGACATCGCGAAGCCTGTGCCATTTCCTCCGATCGGCCACAACCGAAACCGCAGCCGTCAGTTACGGTCTGAAGCGTCCGATCGACGTCACCGCCGGCGTTGTCAGCCTGACGTCGCGCGCCGTCCAAACGGGTGCGGAATTTCAATCTATACCGCGAGCGGGGCAGCATGAGACATTCGGGCTCGTGGGAGTAAGTAGAGCGAAAAGTACCGGCGTCCGCCGCGGCCAGCATAAGAACCCCTGACAACACCTGCGAAAGCTTCGGAGGGTTTGTTGGCTCGGATTATTCACGGGGCTGTACGATTGGATTCCGATCACGTCGAAATGCAGCGACGGGATCGGAGTCCCATCGTGCCGTGTGTATTTCGCCGACTCGACATGACCACCGTCTCCCAGACGACTTGCGTCAGGAAATTCTGACCGCGTGAATAATCCGGGTTAGGCGTTCTGACGACGCCCAAACAGACGGTGAATCCGTCCCGCCTTGCGCAGACTGCCACCGCGCAATTGAGTCGACGGCGTCCTGCAAGCGGCGTTCGAACTCAACGCCACTGCGGGTTCCGTCAGGTTGCCGGAACCGAAATGGCGGCCGTCATTCGTCCTGCGTACATCGAAAGCAGGGGATCGCCAGCTGTGCTCCGACAACAGGGGCCAGCAGGTAGATCCACAGAGTGCTGACATTTCCGCTCAGCAGTGCGGGGCCAAGTGATCGAGCGGGGTTCATGGACGCTCCGCAGATCGGGCCGGCGAACATCGCTTCAAAGGCGACAACCGAACCGATGGCAGCTCCCGCCATGACGCCGACTTCACTGGCGCCCGTCGACACATTCAGCACGACGAACATCAGGATCAGAGTCAGCAGCACTTCGAAGACGAACGCATGCATTTCGGAAACGCCGTTGGCCGGCAGGGTGCTGCCCAGAGTGGAGTGTTCCGGGTAGAAGAACCGCAGCACGGCACTCGCCGCGATCGCCCCGACACACTGACTGATGACGTAGGGAACGACCTTCCGTCCTTCAAACCGTCCCGCCGCGCAAAAGGCGATCGTCACGGCCGGATTGATGTGTGCTCCGGAAAATTTTCCGATCGCATAGATCACCGACATCACCGCCAGTCCGAACGTCAGCGCGACTCCCGGATGGCCGATCGTGCCGCCGTGCGAATCGTTGGCGACGACGGCTCCGGTACCAGCGAAGACCAGAATGAATGTACCAATGGCTTCGGCAAAGAGTCGCTTCATGGAGTGCTGACTTTGGCTGTGGACGAAGGGCCGCGGCGGACAACCTGGAACACGGAATCGCCGGAGTATCGCCGCCTGTCCGGAAGTCCGCCAGCATGCGCGGGGGATGCCGGCAATCCATCAGGTTTACGGCCGCACGTGTCTGTTCGGGGAGCGGTTGCAGGGCAGTGGATTCCGTCAACGAAGCCGGATAAATTTCACAGTACCAAAGCGTCGAATGTGGGCGATCCGTGTTGTGACCCGTTGCACGAGAAGGCGGTTCGTCAGCGCCGGCGCACGGTGAATGTCCCGCGGGCCGGCGTCAGACGCGTGGTTTTGATTTTCACGAAAGGCGATTCGATGTCACAGCTTCAGAAAACTCGACGTCAGTTCATTCGAACAACCGGAACCGCGGCGGCCGCGCTGACTTTGGCGGGACGTCTGGCTCCGGGCGTCTTCGCGTCGATTACCGCGCAGGACGACGACGGCTGGGTATCGCTGTTCGACGGCAGGACGCTGAACGGTTGGCACAGGAATCCCGAACGTATCGGCCACGGAACCGGTGGTCACTGGGCCGTCGAAGACGGAGTGATTGCCGGTGAGCAGGATCCGCCGGGTTCCGGCAACGGAGGAATCCTGCTGACCGATCAAAAGTTCGGCGACTTTGAACTGCTGATCGACATGAAGCCGGATTGGGGCGTGTGTTCCGGGCTGTTCCTGCGCGCCAACGACAAGGGGCAGTGTCTGCAGGTGATGGTTGACTACCACGACAATGGAAATGTCGGCCATCTGTACGGCGAAGGTGTGGGAGGATTCAACACGCGGTGCTTCGACATCAACGGCAAATACGACGGTGATAAGCTTGTCGGCCTGCAGACCGCGAAGGAAGTGTCCGCGTCGGACGTCGGAGCGGTCTCATCGTGTCTGCCCGCCGAATGGCTCAAAGCGTGGAACGTCACCGACTGGAACACCGCCAAAGTTCGCTGCGTCGGCGCGGATCCGAAAATCACAACGTGGATCAACGGCGTCAAAGTCTGCGAATTTGATGGTGCGACCTCCACCAATGAAGGCTACAACAAGGCCAAAGAACAAATTCGCCGGGATCTGGGCACGGAAGGCAGCATTGCCGTTCAGGTTCATGGCGGAACAGGCTGGCCAAAGGGCGCCAAATGCCGCTGGAAGAACATCAAGATTCGAAAAATCGACGCAAATGCCTGACGTGCCTGGCGGTGGTCGGACTTCTGTCGGCGGTTTCCTGGACTCCGGCGTGCGCTCAGACTCCGCCTGCTGACACTTCCCCGGTCGCCGCCGGGATTGCAGCGAAGGGCATTGCTTTCGAAGACGAAGCGCAGGCCGTCATTGCCGGCCATTGCGTCGAATGTCACAACGCCGACGCGAAGGAAGCCGGTGTCGATCTCAGTTCCGCCGCGGGGATTCTGAACGGCGGCGATTCCGGTCACATCATTCAGCCTGGACTGCCGGACGACAGTCTGTTGTTTCAAATGATTGAATCGGGCCGGATGCCGCCGGAGCCTCACGAGCCGCTGGACATGTCGCAGTTGGAGTCCATTCGGCGCTGGATTTCGGATGGTGCGTCATTTCGAAACGCCCGCGTCAGCGAACCGGCGATCACGCAGCACGACATTGTTCCACTGCTGCATCTGCGCTGCGTTGCCTGCCACGGCGGTCGACGTCGGGAAGCCGATCTGGATCTGAGAACGAAACAATCCATCCTGAAAGGCGGCAAATCCGGACCCGCTGCGGTGCCGGGGCAGCCGTCGGAAAGCCTGATCGTCAAGCGAATCCTGGCCGAAGATATGCCGCCGCGCCGACAACTGGTTTCCGTCAGTGTCAAGCCGATGGAAGCTCTGGAACTGGCCCGACTGGCGAAGTGGATCGAACGCGGACTTCCGGAATCCGATCCGGCTGCCGACCGCGAAGCCTGGGCGCACGAAGCATCCGTTTCCGACGAAGACCGCAACTTCTGGTCGTTCCAGCCTCCCGAACGACCGGCTGTGCCCGACGTCGCTTCATCCGATCGCGTGGCCAACCCGATTGATGCGTTTGTTTTGCAGAAGCTGCAGCAACACGGCCTGACGCTGTCACCGAACGCTGATCGCACGACTTTGCTGCGCCGGGTGACCTTCGACCTGACGGGACTGCCTCCACTGCCGGAAGACATCGATGCGTTCGTAAACGATCACGATCCGCTGGCGTGGGAGAAGCAGGTCGATCGGCTGCTGGATTCGCGTCAGTACGGCGAACGCTGGGCTCGCCACTGGCTGGATATCGCCGGCTACGCGGATTCCGAAGGTGCTCAGAACGAAGATCGCGTGCGGCCGCACATGTACCGCTATCGAGACTACGTGATCCGTTCATTCAATTCCGACAAGCCGTATTCGCGGTTTCTGCTTGAGCAGATCGCCGGTGATGAACTGGCCGACTACGAACACGCGGAAATCATCGATGACGAAATCTGCGACAACCTTGTCGCGACGGGTTTCCTGCGCACGGCTCCGGACCGGACGTTTGCGAACATCACGAACTTCGTTCCGGACCGGCTGGAAGTAATCGCCGACGAAATGGACATTCTGGGCACGGCTGTCATGGGACTGACGCTGAAGTGCGCCCGCTGCCATTCGCATAAGTTCGATCCGATTCCACAGCGGGATTACTATCGGCTGACGGCCATTTTCAAGGACGCTTACGACGAACACGACTGGCTGAAGTCGCAGGGACCGCGCACGCTGCCGTACGTCACCACCGCGGAACGGCGCGCCTTTGAACAGCATGAAGCGGCGATCACGCAAAAGGTCGACGCAGTCCGCAAGGAACTCGCGGCGACCGACCTCGACGAACAGAAAAAGAAGCTCGAACAGCAGATCACGCAGCTCGAAAGCCAGCGAATGCCGGAACCGCGCATTCGCGCTCTGTGGTCGCGAGGCGAACCGTCTCCGTCATACATCCTGATGCGGGGAAACTATCTGACGCCCGGTCATCCCGTGGAACCCGGAGTTCCCGCCGTACTGTCACGTGACGACGCACCGCTTGACATTCGGCCCCCGTGGAATGACGGCCGGTCGACCGGGCGGCGGCTGGCGTTTGCTCGCTGGCTGACACGACCGGATCATCCGCTGACAGCTCGCGTGATGGTCAATCGCATCTGGCAGCATCACTTCGGTCAGGGAATCGTGACGACTCCTGGCAACTTCGGCAGAGCGGGAGCTGCACCGACACATCCCGAACTGCTGGACTGGCTCGCCACCGAATTCGTGCGGCAGAACTTCAGCATCAAGGCCATGCACCGGCTGATCGTGACGTCGAACACGTATCGGCAGAGTTCCGCCGTCACCGGAGAATCCCCGCAGCGTGACCCGGACGGGCTGCTGTATTCCCGCGCGCCGCTGCGGAGGCTGGAAGCGGAAGTTCTGCGAGACACGCTGCTGTTTGTGTCCGGAAAACTGAACGACACGCCGTATGGCCCGGCCGATCCCGTCGACCTTCGCGCCGACGGGCTGGTCACTTCGCGCGAATCCGAAAACGGCTGGCGGCGCAGCATCTACGTTCTGCAGCGCAGGACGCAGATTCCAACGCTGCTGGAGAATTTTGACTATCCGCAAATGGGGCCGAACTGCATTCAGCGAGGCGAGTCGCTGGTCGCGCCGCAGGCTCTGCATCTGCTGAACAACCGGATGATTCATCAACTGGCCAGCCACTTCGCCGAACGGATTCGGTCCGAAGCGGGAGACGACCGGGCGGCTCAGATTTCCGTTGCTTATCGTCGAGCGTTCAGCAGGTACCCGTCCGAAGAAGAAGTCACTGCGGCGGCAGAGGCACTGGAACAGCTCACCACGCAATGGGCCGAAAGCAGCAACAGCAAAGTGGGAATGCAGGGCACGGACCAGCAGGCTCTGGTCACGTGGTGCCACGCCATGTTCAATCTGGCGGAGTTCATCTATGTCGATTGAAACCCGGAGCATCTCCCGACGCAGCTTTTTCGATTCGGTCGGAACCGGACTGCACGGAGCCGCGCTGACGTGGCTGCTGGGCCGCGACGTTTACGCATCCGATTCCGTGCCGGCCGCGGAACAATGGCCGGTGCCGCAGCGCAGGCCGTCCGCGAATGCCGTCATTCATTTGTTCATGAATGGCGGGCCCAGCCAGATGGATCTGTTCGATCCGAAGCCGATGCTGGACCGGCACCACGGGCAGGAACACTTCAAGAAGATTGCCGGGGAAGTTGAGTTTCCCGAACAGGCCGGCGCACTGATGAAAAGCGCGTTCCGGTTCGCTCAGCACGGACAGTGCGGCATGTGGATGTCCGAGGCGATGCCGCATCTGGCCAGGCACGTCGACAAGCTGGCCATGATCCGTTCGATGCACACGACAAATCTGACGCACGAACCGGCGTTGTACAAAATTCATTCCGGCAGCGAGTTCCTCGGACATCCATCACTGGGCGCGTGGGTGTCTTACGGGCTGGGAACGGAGAATCAGAACTTTCCGGCGTATGTTGTGCTCGACGATCCGCTCGGTCTGCCGGTGAACGGAATCGACAACTGGCAGTCGGGATTTCTTCCGGCTGTTCACCAGGGAACCCGGTTCCGGGCAACAGGTTCGCCGGTGCTGAATCTGAAAGCGGACTTCGACCAGCCGGAGTCCATATCAAGGTTCGAACGAGACCTGATCCGGCGGCTTGACCGTATTCATGAACAGAAACGCCCTCATCGGCCGCAGCTCGACGCGCGCATATCGACGTATGCTCTGGCCGCCAGAATGCAGGTGGCGGCGTCGGACGCTCTGGATCTGTCGCAGGAAACGGCGGACACGCAGCGGCGGTACGGCATCGATCAGCCGGAAACGGAATCCTACGGTCGGCGCTGCCTGATCGCTCGCCGACTGATTGAACGCGGAGTTCGCTTCGTGCAGTTGTTCATCAACGGGCAGATCTGGGACAACCACTCGGCAATCATCTCCGGACTGCAGGGTGCCTGCCGGCGGACGGATCAGCCCGTGGCCGCTCTGCTGGAAGATCTTCATCAGCGAGGACTGCTGGACTCGACGCTGGTGATGTGGGGCGGCGAAATGGGACGCCTTCCGATCGCTCAGTTACCGCCCGACAAGGATGTGCGCAACGCCGGCCGTGACCACAACAAAAACGCACTCTGCACCTGGATGGCCGGCGGCGGAGTCCGGGCCGGTACTGTGCACGGTGAAACCGACGAACTCGGCTTCGCGGCGGTGCATGATCGCGTCAGCGTCGCCGACTGGCATGCGACGATGCTGCATCTGCTGGGACTTCACCACGAAGAACTGTTCCTGGAACGCAACGGGCTGAAGGAAAAACTTACGGGAGTGACCGAAGCCCGCGTCGTGACGGAAATCCTCTCGTAGCAGTGTTCTGCACAGTTGAGGAAATCCAACTCGGTCGCGTCAGTGCCGAGTCTTCCCGGCCGGCTGCGTCTCTGGCCGGTTGTGTCTTTGGCCTGCTGTGTTTCAGGCCGGCTGTGTTTCAGGCCGGCTGTCACTCTGGCTGGCCGGTTCGCGACATTGGCGCCAGGCAGCGGCCGAATGCGTCCGCTGCGAGGAACTCTGGATTCCGATGGGGCAATTCGCGATTTCGCATTTTGTCCCTTTGCGCTATGATCTTCGACTGCGGTTCGTTCCGCAGTTCCGCTGTGGCGCCGGGGCAATATCGGCGGCAGCAGTCATTACTCTCTGACTTCATCGCCTATGGCCAGGACACGAGCCAAACCTGAAAAATCAGTGATCGGCTGGCGTGAATGGCTTTCTCTTCCGGAACTGGGCATTTCCCGGATCAAGGCGAAGATCGACACCGGGGCCAGGTCGTCGTGTCTGCACGCGTTTCGCATTCGTCTGTTCACGCGGGACGGTGAGGACTACGTCAGTTTTCAGGTGCATCCGCTGCAGCGCAGTACCAGGGAAACGATTGTCGCCGAATGCCGAGTGCTGGAGTGCCGGCAGATCCGCAGTTCCAGCGGGCATGTTTCGATGCGTCCGGTGATTGTGACGGAAGTGGAATGGAACGGTGTCCGCTGGCCGATTGAACTGACGCTGGCCAACCGCGACGCGATGGGATTCCGGATGTTGCTGGGGCGCGAGGCCGTCCGGTCTCGCTTTGTCGTGGACCCCGGGAAGTCGTATCTCGGCGGCCGACCCAACCGAACAAAGATGAGTTGAGGACTTTATGAAGCTGGCGATCCTGTCGCGAAGTTCGAAGTGTTACAGCACCAGGCGGCTGCGTGAGGCGGCCATCAGTCGCGGACATGAAGCTCGCGTGCTGGACACTCTGAAGTTCTCCATCGATCTGGAAGAAGGCCAGCCGGATCTTTACTTTCGATCGCAGCACCTGTCCGACTATGACGCCGTCGTCCCGCGGATCGGAGCGTCGATCACGTATTTCGGTACGGCCGTTGTTCGTCAGTTCGAGCAGATGGATGTGTTCACGGCGAACTCGTCCGCCGGCATTTCCAATTCCCGCGACAAGCTGCGCAGCCTGCAGATTCTCAGCCGTCACGGACTCGGGATGCCGACGACCACGTTCGTGCGAGATCGCAAGGACATACTGCCAGCCATCGAACGCATCGGCGGGGCTCCTGTCATCATCAAGCTGCTGGAAGGAACGCAGGGTGTGGGCGTCATCCTGGCGGATTCGGTCAAGATCGCGGAGGCCATCATCGAAACGCTGCAGACCACTCGCCAGAACGTACTGGTTCAGAAGTTTGTCGAAGAAAGCAAGGGCCGCGACGTGCGAGCGTTCGTCGTCGGCGATCAGGTTGTGGCAGCCATGCGACGCGTCGCTCAGGGATCGGAATTCCGCAGCAACGTCCATCGCGGAGGTCGCACGGAACCCGTCGAACTCAGCGACGAATATCGCGACACGGCCGTCCGCGCCGCTCAGATCATGGGGCTGCGAGTCGCCGGCGTTGACATGCTGGAAGGCAGCGACGGGCCTCAGATTATGGAAGTGAATTCGTCGCCCGGCCTGGAAGGTATTGAAACGTGTACGAAGCTTGATATCGCCGGCGTGATTGTTGATTACATCGCCGCACAGGTTGAGTTTCCGGAAATCGACATTCGGCAGAGGCTGACTGTCAGCCGGGGTTACGGGGTCGCGGAGATTCGCGTGCCGGAAGGATCGGAATTCGTCGGCAAACCGATTGGCGAATCCGGTCTGCGCGACCGCGACATCAACATTCTGACGCTGTACCGGGGAAGTACGGTGATTCCGAATCCCAAGCTGTCGCGCACTCTGGAAGGCGGCGACCGGCTGCTGTGTTTTGGCCGGCTCGATTCGATGCGCGGCATGGTCCCGCCCAAAACGGCCAAGCGGCGACGACCGAAAGTTCGCCAACTGGAATCCACAGGAATCACGGAAGCGGACTGATTGAAGATGAACAGGAGAATCAAGTCGCGGCACGTCGGCGTCTGGAGAGACACGATCATCCCGCCTGGAGAAACTCGCGACATCAAGCTTGATGTTTCGGAAAGTTATTCCGGAATGACGGTGCATATTCCGATTCACGTGCAGCGAGCGGTCGAGGACGGTCCAGTCGTGTTCGTCACCGCCGCCATTCACGGCGACGAAATCAACGGCACCGGAACCATTCGCAGCCTCATTCAGGACGAGTCGCTGAAACTGATTCGCGGCGCTGTGATTCTGGTGCCGGTGCTGAACGTGCTGTCGTTCGACCGCCACACCCGCTATCTGCCGGACCGGCGTGACCTGAATCGCTGCTTTCCGGGCTCGTCACGAGGCAGCCTGGCCAGCCGGATGGCTCGCGTGATCTTCGACGAAATTGTTTCCCGCTGCGACTACGGGATCGACCTGCACACGGCGGCCGTTCGCCGCACCAACTATCCGAACGTGCGGGGAAACATGGATCTTCCGGAGGTCGCCGAACTCGCTCGCGCGTTCGGCAGCGAAGTCATCGTCCACAGCAAGGGGCCGAAGGGCGCGTTTCGCCGGGAGTGTACGGCGGTCGGCGTGCCTTCCATCATTCTGGAAGGCGGTGAGGTCTGGAAAGTGGAGCCGACCATTGTCGAAACCGCACTGCGCGGCATTCACAATGTGCTCGGCCATCTGAAAATGATCGAACATGTCCCCACGGCGCCGGAACGGCAGGTCGTGATTCGCGACGCCAGATGGGTCCGCGCGGAAAACAGCGGCTTCCTGCAGTTTCACGTCAAGCCGGGCGAAGTCATTCGTGAAGGCCAGGCCATCGCGACTAACACAAACCTGCTGGGACGCGAACAGAATCTGCTGGTTGCACCGTTTGACGGAGTCATCATCGGCATGGCCACTTTGCCCTGCGTCAGCCCCGGCGAACCGGTTTGTCATGTCGGCCGACTGCCGAAGCACACCGGACCGGACGACATGGAGCGGCAGCGGTCCGATGAACAGGGACTGGAGGGGCGAACCGTAGAACAGCTGGCGTCCAACGTTCTGGTGGTGGAACACAATCCGGGTGAGGAACCGTGACGGAGCTGCGTCCGTCACGATTTTGCTGCCGTCTATTTGTTGCCGGAGAACAGACCGAACAGTCCGCCCTTCTTCCGTGCGGTTGGTTCCACTTCGGGCACGGCGTCGTCATCGTCTGCCCCAAGTCGCCTCACCAGGTCGTTGATGCTGCGGGTCAATCGCGATTTCGGAGCGAACTGGCACAGCGGCACGCCCGCGTTTCTTGATCCGACCATCGTGGCGTAGTCGTTAGGCAGCTGCCAGAACACTTCGCGCCCAATGGTTTCCAGAGCCTTGTTCAGACTGATATCGCTGTCTTCCAGCCCCATGCGATTGACGATGATTTCAATCTTCTTGTCCAGTCCGTTGAACTGATCCAGGTACTGCATGATCCGCACGACGTTGCGCAGGCACGTCAGGTCGAGCTGTGTCACCAGCAGAACTCGATCACTGACTTCCATCGCGGATACATCCAGCGGACCGAAGGACTTGCTGACATCGATAATCAGGTGAGAAAACGTCGCCTTCAGCAGCGCCAGAATGCGGCGCAGATCGTCGGTGCGGATCAGGTCCTGAGTTTCCACTTCAACCGGTCGGGGCAGCAGGAACACGCCGCAGTCGTGACGAGTCAGCGACCGCTTCAGCAGTCCATAGTCCAGCCGGCCGATGTTTTCGGACACGTCGCGAAGTGTGTAGTCCGGGATAATGTCCAGCCAGACGTCCACGTCGCCCAGCGTCAGATCCAGGTCAATGATGACCGGTGACGCGGCGGGATCCTGAGCCAGCGATGCGGCCATGTTGACAGCCAGCGCCGAACTTCCGACGCCACCGCCGACTCCCGCGACCGTGATGATCTGACCCGCGCGGCCGCCGCCTTCGCCCGATCCGCCACCCATCGTTCCGCGAATTCTGTCCAGCGCGGCGATGAAGTCATCCAGTTGCAGCGGCAGGTTCAGAAACTCCCGGGCACCCGCGCGGATGACCTGCAGAATCAGACTGCCTTCCTGCGACCTGCTGACTACCAGCACGGCACAATGCGGCGCTTTGCTGGTGACTTCGGAGATCAGCTGAACAGCCTTTTCAGGCGACGAATCGACATTGACAAGCGCCAGATCCGGCTGCGTCTGCTGGATCACGTCCATGAAGAACTCGTACCGGGAGCATTCGGCTTCGAGCCAGACGGTGTCGATTCCCAGCAGCAGAGTCTTCAGGGAGTTCCGTGTGTCTTCCTGCGGGTCGACTGTCGCAATTCGCAGCACGCTTTTCATGTTGGTTTCGATCAGCAAGCAGTGCGTTCGGGATGTGACAGAATCCGGCTGGCGGCTCCCGGAGCAACCGCCGGCCTTCCTTTCCGGAAAACAGGTACTATCGCATCACTGGCGAGATCAGCCCGGATGATCCGAATCCCTGCTGAGCTTGTCCCGACTGGCGACCTGCTGTCGGCGACTGGCTGCCGGAGAAGCTGGCCGGTGTCATGACCGAAGGGCGAACAGTCGATGGTGTACCGCTGGCCGCGGTGTTGGCTGCCGGCTGGATCAAGGTTGAACCGGACGGTGTCTTCTGGACACAGTCAGCGGCTGCTCCCGGGCGGCAGCCATTGGGGTGCTGCGGGCAGCTTCCGTTCTGCAGACAGTTGATGCAGCCCTGGCAGTCGTCACCGTACTTCGGAAGTTCGATCATGTTATGGAAGAACAATTCGTGATCCGTCGGAGCGTCAGTGAACTGACCAGGACCGTACGGCGGCACTTCTTCCGGTGACATGGGAGCGACGTACTCAGGAGTCACCAGAATAATCAGTTCCGTTTCAGATTCGGTGTACTGCTTCCGGCTGAAGGCCGAACCGATCCACGGCAGTTCACCCACGAATGGAATCTTGGACGTCGCCGCGTCTTCACGCTGCGAGATCAGACCGGCGATGACCAGCGTTTCGCCGAAGTTCATTTCGACCTGAGTGCTGACTGTGCGTGTCGTGAAGGCCGGTACCGTCACGCCGTTGACCGTCACAGCGTTGGAGAAGTCTCGTTCGCTGACAGTCGCTTCGATTTGCTGCCGAACACGGCCATTGCCCAGAATGTGCGGCACAGCGTCCAGCACGACACCGAATTCCTTGAACTGAATCGCCGTTGTTCCCAGGCCGGCCGGGACGATCACGGGAGTTTCGCCGCCGTTCAGCAGGTGAGCCGGCTGGCCGTTATGAGTCACCAGCATCGGCGTCGCGTGAATCTTCAGTAGACCTTCTTCGCGAAGGGCCTTCAGGTAGCCTTCAAAAATACTGTTGGCATTGATGAAACCGAAGCTCAGGGTCGGGTCGGCGAGTCCACCCAGAGTCAGTGTCGGTCCGGCGCTGGTAACGTTCAGGCCGGTGACCGGCGTAATCGGACCGGGAGTGCTGACCAGGTAGCTGCTGTCCTTCAGGATGTCAAAGTTGAATCCGAAGCGACGGATCTTGGATCGCTGAACTTCCAGCACCTTGCACTTCAGCATCACCTGCTGAACACCGCCGATTCGCATGTGGTTCAGCACGGACGGATAGAACTGTTCGGCGACGGCCACGATTTCGTTGATGTGATCGGGCTGCGTAACAAAGCCGCTCAGCAAGACCGCGCCTTTGATTTCCTCGACCTGCACGGCATCATTCGGATAGCGCCGCTTCAGGTAGGATTCCAGGTGCCGCACGTCACCGCGAACCAGGACTTCGACTTTGTAGTACTGGTCGTATTCATCCATGATCGTCACGGTCGTGACGCCGGTCGCGAGGGCGTAGACGCGAACCTGTTGGGGATTTCCCTGGACGACGTCGATCTTGATGACGTCGGCATCAAAGTCCAGCACACTCTTGATATTCGCGGAGTGCTGGATGATGGTCGTGAATCGCTCGTAGATTGCGATCTGGTTGTCGCCCGGCTGCAACTGGTACACGGGACTGGTACCGGTCGCCTGCGCGGAGCAATCGGTCGACGACAACAGCAGTAAAATCGCAGAGGCGAATACGCCAATGGTGTGTTTCAGGGTTGGCATCCATGCACTCCGGAAAATGTTGAAGTACTGATCGCGATCACACTGATCGGGAATTACCGCTTCAACTTACGCGCTCCGCGCGATCCCTGGTAACTCGGTCGATCCACATTTCACAGTCCCGGTAACAACCGCCACGCTGAACGGAAATCCCTTTTCCGTTACAGCGTGGAGGTGGAACCAGAGTGTGATTTCTTCCGTCTATTTCAGCAGGTCCAGAAGACCGGATGCCGCTTTCTCAAGATCGACTTCCAGTGCTCCGTCCAGCTTCTTTTCAAGATCCCAGATGGAACCGGCTTCAGCCTCCGGGGCTTCTTCCGTTTCCGATTCGTACACGTCGTCGGCTGCTTCTTCTTCGTCGGTCGTGGTCACCGGTTCGTCAGAATCCAGATTGACCTCTTCCATTCGCAGCGAACCATTTTCATAGATCGCAATTTTCCATGTGCGGGGCGGTACCACTTCAGCGACCTGAACCGGTCCCGAAGCGAACGGCTGCTCCGTATCCGGATCGATTGCGGGCGACCATTCGTTCTGCAGCTGATTCAGAAGCGAATCAGAATCCGGCAGACGAAACGCCGGACCTGCTTCCTCACGGACATTCAGTACAGAGACGTCCCGCTGCGTTTCGGCACTGATGGTGCCCAGATTCTCTTCGGAGAGTTCCGCAACGTTGGTCTCGTCCAGGTCGCCGTTCGACCGCAGCGTCGTGGACAATTCCCCCTTCTTTCGAGCAAGCTGCAGTAACGAAGCCTGCTCAGGCGTCACCAGGACGGAAATCGTCTTGGCGGCACCGCCCCCATCCTTATTGATACCGTAGACCTTGTCGTCCACGGCAAACACTTCAACGTATTCCAGCAGAGGTTTCACCTTCTGCCGTCGGTTTCCCGTTGCGTCAACGTCCTGCCATGTCAGCAGCACGTCCACACGATTTCCCGGTCGCAGCATTCCGCTGTGACTGGTGGTTGCGTCCACCTGAATCGTGGTGACACGCATTCCCGGGGGAATTTGCGTCGAAGCGCCAAGTTCACCGGGATTTCCAAGTTTTTCCTGCAAAATCCAGTCGCCGGGAACAGCCGGAACCTTCAGCGCTCGTTCGCTGATCTGATCCAGACTTGTGACCGCGCCTGGCGGGCAGACACTTTGGTCAACCTTGATGAACTGAGTATTCAGTTCGTTCAGAGCCTCGCCCGGTGACAGCGGCGTTGCTGCCACCAGCACCTGCACTGTCTCAACGGCCCCCGAGTCATTCCTGTTCAGCACTCGCTGAACACCCAGCATCGCCACTAAACCACAGCTTGCCGCAACGACAAGCAGAATCAACGTCTGACTTTTCATAGGTAATGAGACTCCCGGCCTGTCGCACTCCGTTGTCTGAACTGCGGCAGGATTCGCGGGATCGCCTCCCGTTCCTGCATTGTTCGCAGTGCAGTCAAAAGCCGCACGATCGAGCCATGCCCCATCAGCATTGTCATCGGCAGAGACGGAATCTCCGCTTCAAGCAATGCTGGCAGGAATGCCAAACTCAAAGTGTCCTGTAAAATTGTGGCCGCAAGGTCGACAGGGACTTCCCGATCGGAAAACCCAACAGCCACTCCGTGTGTTTCACTAATGGTTTGCCTACATCAGACCGGCATACATGAAGTAGCCGATCGATCCGATGCAGATCGGAATGCCGTACGGCAGCAGTGCCATCCGGGGCTTGCGTTCAGCGGCAATCCGTGACAGTTCGTAGGGATTCCGAATCACCATCCATTCTGAAAGGATGGTCAGGAAATTTTCGTAGTGCTTTTGCCAGGTGCCTTTCACGGCCACCATGACAATTGCCATGACTGCTCCGACGATGGCCGATACGACAAACGCTTCAAGCGTGATCTGCCATCCCAGCCAGGCTCCGATGCCGGCCATCAGCTTGACGTCGCCGGCTCCCATGCCTCCGACGGAATACAGCGGCAGCAGGCAGGCCAGTCCCATGGCGATTCCCGCTACGCTGGCTCCCGCACCGCTGAGTCCATCGACCCACGAGCAGTACACCAGTCCGGACAGGACCATCGGAAACGTGATCCAGTTGGGAACCCGAAGCTGCCGGCCGTCAATCCAGGCGGCCAGAATCAGAATTGCGGAGACCAGTTTGACCGGCCAGTTGCTGAGGAGAATATCGTTCCAGTCCATGTCTCAAGTCCTGTGTCAAAAGCGAGGGAAATACCTGTACGTGCGTTCGATGCAAAGGGCACTGAACAGAACGCTGTCCGTTGCTGCTCAGCGATTGGAACGGATCCCTGTTCCGACTACGCGCGGCCCGTCGGCAGCAACAGCCGGATGCTGAAGATGATCACAGCCATCCCGAATACCGCAGTTCCCTGCAGCAGGTCGGCCGGACTGATTTCGATCCAATAGGGCAGCATGTGCGTGATCCTCTTGTTAGTGGTTCTCCTGAAACCTAGGTCACACTTTTGGCCGGTCAAGAAATTCCGGCAAATTGAATCGATTGAGACCTGACTCACACCCTGCGCCGATTGGTCCCCTTCGTCGCGTTGCGGAAACTCCGGAGATTCGTACGAACAATCCCCGTCGACCAAACCGTTTCGACCGGCAACCATTCGCCGTCGCACGGAGATGCCTGCGCGCAGCAAAAAGGGCCTGAACCGCAAGGTTCAGGCCCTCTCTGGATTTCCGTTCGGCAGGACTCGACAGCTCGACGTTGCCGTCCGCGATCGAGCCGCACTCCTTCGCGGTCTGCCGTAGTCCCTGCGCCCCAAGGCGCGGGAAACTATGTCAGGTAGTTGCCAACCTGCTGGAACTTGCTGTTGGCGTTCTTGCCAATCGTGGTGATTGCAGCGAGGCAAACCACGATGATCAGAGCCATCATGACAGCGTATTCAACTGCAGTCGGGCCGTCTTCAGAAACCATGAACTTCTTGATGCTGTTTGCGAACTTCGTCATTTCAAAAACCCCTCAGGTTTTATCCCGTCTCCGGGAACACAACGTTGCGACAGGCGACATCGCCTGCCAACCCAAACAAAATCCCCGCTTACGCAGGGGGGACCCACAGTCTGCGGCGTTTCCGCCGTTGTGTGACCGTTCGGTGTCCCGGTCAACTGCCTTTCGGCCGGCTCCGGGATTCACCTCACACCGCAAAATTAGGTCAGGGTTTTTGGCAGTCAAATTTCTTTCAAAAAGATTTTCGGAATCGCACCGGTCACCAGGTCTGGCTGGAAAACAACGGACAACACTGTGCTGCCATTCAGACAGCACAGTGATTCGACGCAGAAAATAGCGGTTGTTCCGGTGCCGGACGAACCTGTCCCGATTGCCGGGTCGACACGACCACTGCCGCAGTTTCGTCGGCCGCCGTTCCTCAGATCGTGTACCGCGACTTCACACGGGCCAGCGCGGGCTGACTACTGCGTGTCGGATTCTTCCGATTCTTCTTTCGCTTCATCTTCGGGGTCGTACAGCGATCGGGCTCCTTCGGCGTCAGGGATTCTGTTGTCCTTAAACATCGCGCCGAAGGTTTCGCCGCCGGGCGACTTCACAGATTCAACTTCCTTAAACGCCTTCTTCACTTCTTCCAGCAGCGCCTCGTTTTCGGCCTTCAAAGCGTCCTCACCGCTGGCTTTGGCGACATCCAGACGCTCCTTTGCCTCACCGGGAATCCGCTTCGCCAATTGCAGGCCATACGCGTTGAGCCAGTCCTTCTTCTTTCCCTTAACGTGGCACACATTGCAGCTTCCCTTTTTGAATTCCGCTTTGAAGTCGTCGCTGTCACTGGACTTGACATACTTCGTTTCGAACTCCTTCTTAAACGGACTGATCGCATCCGCGCTGCGATACGTGCAGGCGATGATCGCCATTGACAACAGGATCAGACATGACTGCTTCACAGTGAAATACCCCCTTGATGGCCGCGAACGCCACTCCGGCGCAAGTCATCAGTCGACAACGAACTGCGAGGCGACGCGTGAGAACGCCCGCTTCACCGTCCAAATCCGACTATGCGACAGGTGTTGATCCGCGGTTGGTCAGAAAAGACGACTCGGTGAATCCGAAGTCGCAACGTTTGTGCTGCGGCGATCACCGCATGGCAAGCCACGCAGCCGTGCCCGGTGCCGCAGCAGGATTCGCGTTGAAAACATCGCCGGCACATCAGCCCGCGTGCGGCGCTGAAACGTCCCTGGATGGCCACAATGGAAGCAGTCGGCTGACAAAAAACAGCACCAGAACCGGAGCAACCAGCACGGCCGCAGCCGCCAGCAGCCCTTCCCGACCGCCGATGTGCAGCGGGAATTCAACGAACCCGCGAAAACTCTTTGAAAACAGTTGCCCGCCGACCACGACATTCCATCGCATCGCAAAGACCTGCACCAGAACCAGGACGGACGCGACGCCACTGAGTGTCGCTGCGGACCCTGGCTTTGAAGCTGATCTCATGGCGATCGCCAGCAGCACGAACGGAACAACGGAACCGATCAGAAGCTGAACGACGCCATAGGAAAACGCCAGACGCTCCGTCAGCAGCGCTGCCAGCACTGACCATTCAGCGCCGGCTTCGTAGGCCATGTGGATGAGTTCCAGCATTTCCAGCGACACAGCAACAATCAGCGAAATCCACAGATACCGAGCAAGCGCCTGAACGCATCGGGCATCCGTTGCCTGGCCGCGATAGCGGCACAGAAGCAGATACAGAACGATCAGCGCGGCGATCCCGGACACGACGGCCGACGCCAGGAAGATGACCGGCATCAGAGCCGTCGACCACCACGGATTCGCCTTGACCGCACCAAACAGAAATCCCACGTAACCATGCAGCACGCAGGCCGCCGGGATTCCGATGATCGACAGCAGCCGGATCAGCCATTCGTCCGTGGCCCGCGAACCGACAGTCATCTCGCGGTCACCCAGTGACAGGACGCGATAGAACACGCCGGACAGACCCGTCGCGGTCTGAGCCCGTGCGACGATGTCCGGACGAAACACGAGCCACACTTCGACGACCAGCAACAGCATGTAGAAGCTGTAAATGATGCCGAAGCCCGACATCGCCGATGTCGCACTGGGCGTAATCATGATGTTGAACGCACGTTCGGGATGATGCAGGTGCAGCAACAGCGGCAGCGTCGCGAAGCTGCAGAAACACAATGCGGTAACGAGCGCCAGCCGGGCAACCGGCTTCAAGACATGCTGATGAAACACGTGGTACAGCGATGACACCACAAAGGCTCCCGCCACCAGACCGGTGATGTACGGGTACAGCACAATCATGATGCTCCAGGGAACATGCAGGTCATTCGGAAACACGAACGATGAACCTTCCATCACACCACCTCCTCGGACAGACCGACATAGTGCAGCTTCGGATGAGTGCCGAGATGTTCCTTCAGAACGCGTGTCGGAATCTGACGCAGCTTCTTGCTGATTTCGCTTTCCGGGTCATCCAGCCTTCCGAAGACGCGAGCCCCCACGGGACATGCTTCGACACATGCCGGCTGTTCGTTTCGCTTGATCCGGTGGTAGCACCAGGTGCATTTGTCCGCGTTCCCGGTGTCCGGATTGATGAACCGCATGCCGTAAGGACACGCCTGAACGCAGTACGCGCAGCCGATGCACCGATCGGCGTCCACCAGCTCCACACCTTCCGGTGACGTAAGCGAAGCATGCACCGGACAGACCTGATTACACGGAGCGTCCTCGCACTGATTGCACAGTTTCGGAGTGAAGTAGGCCCGATCGACTTCCGCCGGATCGATTTCCGGAATGCCTGACCCGGCGTATCCCGTTTCCGGCACCAGGTCCACCTGCACGCGACCGTCCTTGAAATGCACGTATCGCTCAACCCAGGTTCGCGAATAACCTTCCGGCACATTGTTCTCAGCACGGCATGCCGTCAGACATTTCCCCGTTCCGACGCACTTTTCGGTGTCCACCAGAAAACCGAACAGAACATCGTCCTGCTTCTTCGCTGTTCCGCCGGCGAGTGTCGAGACCTGCGTGCCGCGGGAACTTTCCGGGGCGACCGGAAGCAGTGTCAGCGAAAACGTGCCAAAGGCAATCGTGGATGCTCGTTTCAGAAAATCGCGACGCGACTGGTCGGTCTGCCCCGATCCGCAGCCTCCGCAGGCGCCGTGATGAGACGCGCAGTCGCCGGATGAGCAATCGCCCGGCCCGTTATTCAGGATGTTTAAAGACGTGTTCATGGCTTGCTTCCAGACGCACTAGAATCCGGGACTGTGGCCGGTGTGGCATTCGAAACACACACTGCTGCTTTCGATGTCTTCAGCGCCCTGTTCTTCCAGATGTTCGGCGACATTGATGCTGCGGAAATTCGATGGCATTCCCACGACGGACATATGACACGACAGGCACGTGGCTCGATCGTGCGTGATAAACAGGTCGGCCTTCGTGAGAAAATCGCCGTCCCATTCTTCCGCCGGGGGAATGGCATGGTCGGGGTCTTCGGCAGCCAGAGCGGCGTCCGCCATGTGCTGCCGGCCGTTGCCGTGGCAGTGCATGCACAAAACGGCCTGGTGCGGCGACTCGGCACGTTCCTCCTGCACTTCGGCATGGCAGCTCAGACACTTCGCGTCGGCCTGCAGCACGCTGGGGAACGCAGCATTCTCTTCCAGCGCCGCGGCGCGATAGGGACCTCGTTCCCCGAATGCCGGCGGAACAATCTGACTGCGAACGAACAGTGCTCCGGCTCCCGCGGCAACGATCAGCACCGCCAGAATTCGCAGATGCCTCGCGTCGCGGGAAAACAGCACCGCCGCATTCATCCGAAATGCGGACGCGCGGTAATCGTGCAGGGAATCACGGATGTCTTCCACCTGACGCCGCACCACCGACGTTTCTGCGGCGTTTGAAAAAGTACCGGAGGACGTTCCGGTATCGGCGGTCACGACCGGCGCCTCCTGCGGCAGGCTTCCGTGTTGAACACGTGTGGCAGCTTCGAACCGACGACCGGTACCGGTTGTCGGCAGACCACCGGGCCCCGCTGCCGCAACCTCGATAAACACCAGGATGAACACGGCAATGGCGGCAAGGACCGCAATCATCAGTCCAAACAACACGATGACAAACATGTTCCGGTTCCTCCGTTGACAGGAGTCACGTCCCATTGCGATCAGGCAACGCGGCGAGGTTGGCGTTCAGGCGGAGACGCAGGCAGGAAGTTCAGAGTCTTGAGGCGGGATACCTGATATCTTCATATCAAGATATTGAACTCCAGAATACAGGTGCGATCGGGGGCTGTCAACGGCGTCAGAGGCAGGGAAATCGCATGAGAAGTCCTGGTGAATTTCGATGCGTCGGCGGCTTGACAGCACCGCCGGTGTCGACATGATCCCTGCGGACGGAGTTTCGGCGCGTTTCGCCGTGGCCCGGTGAGATCAGGCCGACCGTTCAGCGACCGGCAAGCGGATGACGCCGTCGTGTTGTGTTTCCCGGATCCTTTTTTCAGAAAGCAGGGTGCCATGAAGTCTGTGAAAGTTGCTGTTGCCGTGTTGTTTGCTGTGATCATCTGTGGGCTTGTGAGTTCGTCCGTGACAGACGCATTCGCTCAGGTGAAGTCGGGCAAGACACGTCCGGCCTCCACCAAGTACCTGATGCGCGGCGTCGTCAAGCCGCACTGCGGCGACTTGGGTGCCATGCTGAAGGAAGGACCGAAGGACGATGAGGCGTGGGATGCGGCGGCCTGCCATGCGGCCTGCCTGAGTGAAATGAGCTACACGCTGATGGACGACGGTCGCTGCCCGGATGCCGTCTGGGCCATGGCTGCCGGCACGACTCTGCGAGAAGGCAGCGCCGCGCTGCTGGCTGCCGCGGAAGCAAAGGATCTGGAAGCCGCCAACGCCGCATTCAAGACTGTCACGGCTTCCTGTGCGGCGTGCCACAAGGAACACAAGAAGTAACGCGAAACCGCGCGTCTACACGGATCATCGGCAGGCTTGCCCCGGCCGACCGCCGTCGCCAATTTCGGAATTCCAATTCAGCGGCTCAGGAACGTGCCTGTCACGATCCTGAGCCGTTTGTTGTTTCCGGTGAGCCGCTGGTCGTTTCCGATGAACAGTAATGCCGCGTCACCATGTCATTCTGGATCCACAGCAGCTTGTTGAATGCTCGCTGCGTCTTCAGTGCCGTAGCGCTGTCCAGCGGTGATTCGGCAATCACCTTCAGGATGATGTCGGACAACATGCCGATCAGTGCGTTCATCTGGACCAGCGGAACGTCGATCAGCTTGCTGCCGGCTTTGGGCGTGTGGATCCTGCCGACCATGTCCAGGTACTGCACCATTTTTGCGTCATACGACCGGCCGATCAGTTGCATGAAATACCGATTCAGGTGATCCATGCGAAACTTGATCTGCGGATGCTCCGAAGTGACGTCGGCAAGGTTCGTTGGCACCTCACCGTCGTAACCGTGCTGTCGGGGGACGAAATGCCGAGCGGTCGCGTCGTAGGCCAGCAGCTTCTGGTACGTCAACTCGACCAGTTCAGCGATTCGCGGACCGATGTGTGGAGCGAATCCCTGAATCAGCGCGACGTCATCGGGACCAAAGCCGATGAACTCCGCCAGATACTCGTAGCGATACTGCACGTCTGTCTGCAGTCTTGTTTCGTCAATCGTCTGCATTGTTTCCTGTCGAAGAAGGACATGCCGCAGAAAGAAAACCGGTTCCGAACGAAACGTCACGAAACGTCCCGAGTTCCCCCGAACCTGCGCTCGGAACCGGCCCCCTCCCCTTCGGCAGTGCGAATTGTCCGAAAAAACTCGGGGGCTTCCTCCGCGAGGTCAGTCCAGCCCCGGCCACCATCGAGCAACTCACCGCGAACCCGGATTGTTCCCGCGATCAGAATTTCCTGAGGCAAGGCGTCCGGGAGAAGGTGGTTATTTCGAGTAGGCGAAACGAACACTGAACGATGGGACTCCGATAGCGTCGAACACGCGCCGCACTCCAGCGACACCGCTTGTTCGCGGACTACGCTCCCAGCTGAACCAGTTCTGCCGGCGGTGACGATTCAATAATCTTCAGGTCAAACTTGTCCTGCAGGATCTTGAAGACGTTTGGCGTCACAAACGCGGGCGGCACCGGGCCAACGCGAATCCCCTTAACGTCCAGAGCCAGCAGACTCAGCAGTACCGCCACCGCCTTTTGTTCAAACCATGAAAGCACAATTTCCAGCGGCAGATCATTGACGCCGCAGTCGAAGGCTTTCGACAGCGCCAGAGCCACCTGGACGGCTCCGAACGCATCGTTGCACTGCCCCATGTCCAGAAATCGCGGCAATCCGGCGACCGTGCCATAGTCGTGGTTGCGAATGCGATACTTGCCGCAGCCCAGTGTCAGAATGATCGATTCCTGTGGTGCCGATTCCGCCAACTGGGTGTAGTAGTTTCGTCCCGCTTCGGCACCGTCGCAGCCACCGATCAGGTAGAACCGCTTCAGATCACCGGACTTCACGGCGTCGACCACCTGCCCCGCGACACCAAGGACCACGCTGTGATGGAACCCGATCGTTGATTCGCGAACCTTGTTTTCCGGCAGCGGAGGACACTTTTTCGCCTTTTCGATCACGGCCGAAAAGTCGTTGTCCTTCAATCGAGTGCCGCCGGGAACTGCCGTCACACGGTTTGTGAACAGCCGATCCGCGTACGTGTCGGGAGGAATCAGCACACAGTTGGTCGTCCCCAGAATCGGCCCGGAAAACAGCGGGAATTCCCAAAGCTGATTCTGCCAGGGGCCTCCGTAATGCCCTGCCAGGTGAGCATGCTTCTTCAGCTCGGGATAACTGTGAGCCGGCAGCATCTCGCCGTGTGTGTAAACGTTGATGCCGGTCCCCGCGGTCTGATCCAGCAGATCCGACAGGTCCAGCAGGTCATGGCCCGTGACCAGAATTCCGGGTCCCGCTTTGGTTCCTTCGTAGACGGTTGTGGGCTCGGGAGTCCCGAAGCGTTCCGTGTGGCCCTGGTCCAGCATTTCCATCACCCGGATGTTCTGCCGACCACATTCCAGAACCATCTCCAGCAGACTTTCCAGATCGAAGTTGACGTTCGTGACCGTCGCAAAGAGTGCTTCTTCAATGAACGCGCTGACGTTTTCGTCCGTTTTTCCCAGTCGCCGGGCATGGTGAGCATACGCCGCCATACCCTTCACGCCGTACAGCAGAATTTCCTGCAGCGACTGCATGTCTTCGTCTTTGCCGCAAACTCCGATGTCCGTGCATCCGACCCCATTCTGAGTCTGTTCGCATTGATTACAGAACATGGTTTTCCTCGCCTGACTGAATCTGATTCGGGAACATGATTCGGACGCGTGTCCGAACACTCAATCACGGCCGGCAAGGTACGGTACACAAAACAGGACGTCAAGGTCCACAAGTCTTCTTTTCGTGCAATTCCAGTGGAAACATGCAAATCGCGCGGCCGGAAACTCGCCGGCGCGAGACCGGGCCTGTCAGTGGGCACGTTGCCTGGGCGGCGGGCCGGAGTCCAGGCTGCGGGCCAGAAGATTCACGTCGCTGCGGATCGCGGACGCCTGTTCCGGAGACAGCTCAGCCGCGCCGAAGCGGACGGAATTGAATGCCGCGGCCACGCGTTCCGGAATGACCTGCAGTTCTTCGGTGGTCAGGATGTGAGCAAAGAAGTGGCGGGCCGCGATGGCGTTTTCCAAAGCCGTGTTGCTGTCTGAAAGCGGCAAACCGTGGCGTTCGCAGATTTCCCGGAACGATTCGTAGAAGCGAATCACGCTGCGAGCGGCCCGGCTGGTGCGGCTGAATCGCCGTCGCAGAGCCGCTGCGGCAGCCAGCAGAATCCGCCACGGCTTTCGGCGAATCAGGAAGGCCAGCAGCGACAGGAGTACAAACGTGATGACTCCGCCCTGCCAGCTAAACCACTTCTGCGGCGACATGACGTATTCGACAAAGAACAGTTTGGCGGCGGACAGCAGACCCTGCTTCTTGACGACTTCCGCGGAATTCCGGATTGCGTCGACGGCGGGTTTGATGAGCGCCTTCTGCCGTTCCAGGTTCATGTTCTGAACGACAGCGAACCATTTGTCGGTGAATGCGCCGCGAAGGTCCGTCAGCCAGCTCAGCGATGCGGTCGACGCCACCGTTTCCTCGCGAGCGGACGCTGGTGTCGGATCGAGCGTCGCCCAGTGACCGTCGATCCAGGCTTCCACCCAGGTATGAGCGTGCTTTTGCTTCACTTCGTGTTCGCCGGTCACCGTGTTGACTTCGCTGCCCTTGAAGCCGTTAACGATGCGCGCGGGCACGTCGACGGCCTGCAGCATCAAAGCGCAGGATGACGCGAAGTATTCGCAATGGCCGATCTTGTGGTTCAGCAGGAAATCCTCAACCGGATCCAGCGATCGATCGCTGACGTTTTGATTCAGCGAATACGTGAACTCACCGGAAGCGTTCAGGAACTTCAGAATGCGATCGGCGCACTCGGCGGGATCGTCGCTGACTCCCGTTTCTGTCCGGCAGATGGATTCCGCCAGCTCCACCAGCTTCGGCATCTCTTCGCGAAGTTTTGGCGTCAGCGCTTCTTCGCGGACGTCTCGGTTGCGCAACCGCTTTTCGGCGTCGCCGGGGCCGGGGGAATTCCGCAGCCAGGCAACGACGTCCGACAGCACCCACAGCTTCGCCGTCTGAGGATCGGACGGGTCCAGCCGGGGACAGTGGATTTCGTATGTGACGGGAACATCGCTGCGGCGATCCGCAAGGGTATGGATCAGCGTCTGAGTCTTTTCGCGCTGAGCCAGTTCGCCGCGAGACGAAATCGAAACGGCATTGACCAGCGGCATCACGGCAAACGCAAAGGTCCCGATCGGAGGATCCTGAGTAATGCGGATGGCGAATGGATTCGCACTTTCGGTCAGCGCAGGGAACCGCTGCGACGAATCGACCGGGCGGTCCGTGCGTGACGCTCCGCGGCTCCAGCGTCCTTTCACGTAGTTGCTCAGCACGTTGCCGCGAAGCCGCAGTTCGTCGAATCCCATGGCGGTGCTGAACTGTTCGATCGACACCGGGCGACCGGTGTTCAGTTCGCGAATCGAAAACTGAAGCACGCGCGAATCGCTTTGCAGGATTTCACCGATTTCGCCCAGTTGCACTTCTTCCGTAAACCCGGTGCGATGGTGGTAGGCCGATCGGTCACGTTCCGTTGGCGCCAGCGGAGAATCGACCCAGATGCGCGGAAACGCGGCAAACACGACCGCGGCGACAGTGAGTGATCCCGCGAAGGTCGAAACCACGATCCCGTGAAAACGCCAGCCGGTCCACGATTCTCCCGCGTCGATCTGCACGCTGTTGCGAACCAGCACCGGACCGGCTGCCGATCGGCGGTAACCCTCGGCCAGTGAGTCCGCAACGATCAGCGAATCCGCTTCCGCCGCCGATCCCGTTGAGATCATTCGAACGCGAAACAGTGTGAACAGCGACAGCGTCCAGATCAGCAGCAGCAGCATTCCAATCAGCGACGCTCCGAACGCGGCTTCGCGAGTCAGCACGGACGCCACCGCCAGTTGCAGCACACTGAGCGCGCTCAGCCACCAGAACTGCCGGATCCCCTTCTTCATCATCAGCACAATCCACGTCAGGTAGACCAGCATGTGGGCTCCCGACAGCAGTTTGCCTTCGATGTCGCCGGCGAAGAATTCCATGGCCGTGGCGATGGCCGCCATCCCGCCCAGCACATTCGCCGCGTAAATCGGCAGCGAGAACCAGTCGCGCCGGTCAGTGATCAGATAGGCCAGCACCGCCAGCACCGGCGTCACGCCGACGGGAAACCAGACTCCTTCCGCTCGCGACAGGATGATCGACGACAGGCAGACGCACATTGTAATGCTGCGCAGAAACCTGCGTTCCAGACCGTTCTGGCGACGCACTGCCTGACGATGCTCGGACAGAGTCAGAACGCTCATCACGAATTGACTCCGCTGACTTGACCGTGACGCCGCGACGCCGCGGCTCCGTTGCCGGACGGTCCCCCGTTCGAGCGGATGCCGCGGGACTGGTGGTTCCCTGCATCCGCACCGGAGCCGGACAATTCAAACACGTCACTCAGATCGGCCGACGTTGCGTCGACGATTGTGGTGCGGGAAAGCAGATCGATGCCGTCGGGCAGCAGCGCCGCGGATAGTTCGGGGATGATCAGTCGAGCGTACTCCGGTCGAGGAGTGATCAGCACGCTTCGCGCTGTTCCCGCCATGCCGGAAGCGATGACCTGCGAAATCAGGTCGTCCAGTGGACTCCGCTTGGCGGACTGGCAGGTCGCCAGAGCGTCCAGGGCCGATTCGCGAAACGGGCCGGCGATTCGTCCGGTAACGACCGTCGTTTTTTTGCCGGCGATGCCCAGCAGGTACTGCCCGCCGGAGACTCCCCGCGCCTGTTCGACGCAAATCGTGGCCGCCAGGCTGATGGCGGTTTCGCGAGCGGTCTCCGTGAAGTTTTTCTGTTCGCAAAGGTCCAGCATGATGAACAGATCGCTTTGGCGGTTCTGTTCGAATTCGCGGACCATCGGTTCCCCGCGCTTGGCCGTTGATCGCCAGTGAATCGCCCGCGGGTTGTCGTCGACGCGGTATTCGCGAATGCGGTGGAACTCATCGTCGAACAGGCCGATCCTGGAGTGATTGTTGTTTGCCGCTTCGGCCAGCTCGCGCTGCTGACGCTTCCATTTCGGATGCAGCCGCCCCAGTCGCGGCCAGACCAGCAGATCGATGTAGTCAGAAAACGTGTGACCGCGTTCGCCGATCCCCAGCGGAAACCGCGAACTGGCACGCAGCGGACCCAGGCGATAGCTGCCGCGCCGCTGAAAGCACAGTTGATAGCGGCCCGTGCGTTCGCCAGCCGGCGGGACTCGCACAAACGTGACGACACCTTCAAAATGACGTCGTTCGCGGCGAATGGCGTCTCCCGAAACCGCGTCGCGAATCTCCAGAAGCCGCGACGACAACCAGCGTTTGCTGTTGGCGACCGTCACGTCCACCGTCACGAATTCTCCGGCGGAGGCGCGCCGCGGAGCCGTTCGGCGCACCGTGACTCCCTTCAGCATCGCGTACACCGCCCAGCCATTCAGAACGAATGGACCGGCCATCAGACCAAACACCAGCAGCAGCGTGTTCTGATGCCCCAGCAAAGCACCGATGGCCAGCATCAGCATGATCCCCAGATAGACCATGCCTTCGCGGGGAATCACAACCCGCGATCTCATGCCAAACTTCACAAACATCCGAGCCAGAAACCGGCCCAGCAGAATGTTGCCAAGTCCCAGCACCAGTGACACGGACCCCGCCGCGATCAGAATCATCTGAGTCGTGTTGCCCAGCTCCGGGTAATTATTCGGCAACACGAACGCGCCAAGAAAGCAGGCCACGGCCGCCAGCAACTGAGTCACCGATGACGCACTGAACGAAATCGGAAACCGCGGCTCGCGCTGCTGGCTGGATGCCCCGTGGTCAGTGCTGTTCATTGGCACGATTTCGCAGAGAACGGAGAAGGTGCCGGACAGAATCCGGCTGGAAGCATCCAGTCTGACAAGCGGTACCACACCCGGCAATCGGCTGGACCACAATCAAATGTTTTGGAACACACAGGCACAGTGAACACGGCGAACGCACTGATCGACAACGCACGGATCCTCGGTGTTCTCCGTGGCTCCGTGTTTCAAACCTGCCAGCGCACCCCGGTTCGGGCGCAGGAGGCATGATTTTCTTTGAACCATCATTCCTGCTCAAACGCTTAATCGCACGAAGAATCCGTCCGCGCTGTTACAATCCGGGTGACGGACCCGCTCCCATCTTCGCGAAAAAGGATCGCACCCATGCGATATTTTGTCTGCACACTCACCGCCGCCGTTCTGGCGACTTCCACGTGCCTGCTGGCAACGACTCCGCAACAGGATGACGCCGCAATGCGACAGGATGCCGATAAGCGTTACACCGACAACAACTACGCCGACGCCTTCGAGCTCTACCGCCGGCTGACTCTGGAATCCAAACTGCCCCAGCGTGACATCGCACAGGTTCTCGGCAGCGCCACCATCTGCCTGGCCAATCTGAATCGGCTGAACGAGTTCGACGAATTCTTTGAACAGGTCGTCGCCACCCGCCACGACAATCCGCATCTGCTGGCGCGAGCGGCTCAGGTTCTGGTAAGTCAGGTGGACCACGGTGGTTTCCTGATCGCCGGTCGGTTCGAACGCGGACAACATCGCGGCGGCGGCAGGTACGTTTCCGCGATGGCGCGTGACCGAGTCCGTGCCGCACAACTGCTGCTGCAGGCCATCGCGCTGCTACCCGATTCCGATGCCAATGCCGCCGAAAAAGCGGAAGTCTACCAACAGCTTGCGAATGCCGTCGGCTCGGTGCGTTTCGAAGGAGCCTGGAAGCTGCAGGACTTGACCGATCTGGAAGCACTCCCCGACTTCGAAGATGCCAACCAGTGGGGCTGGGGACCTGTCGGCGGCGGAAATAAGGGAGCCCCCGTCGACGAGAACGGCGACCCCGTGTTTCATCAGATGCCGGAATCCTGGGACGCCGCAAAGTCCGACGGAGAACGCTGGCGCTGGGCTCTGAATCGGGTCGTTCAGGCCGACGAATCGCGGCGAAGCAGTGTGGACCTGGAGTGGGCTCGCTTCCTGCAGTCGCAGTTCGGCGTCAGTGAACAATCCGCCGGGCCGATTCCCGTTGTCCGCACAAACGCCGACGAAGATGACCAGACACCGCGCGACGCCACAACATGGAACGCTCACGAACTGCCCGACAACGAAACGATCGCCCGCCTGGCAAGCGGAACGAAACGCTTCGCGCTGCCCGATGAATTCAATCACGTCGCGATCTACAAAAACGTCATCGAACGCGCCGACGGCCAGCTTCGCACCGCGCTGGAATCCCTGATTTCGGTGCGCATGAACCGGCACCAGTATTCGCAGGCCGCTGAACTGCTGAAACGCATTCTTGAACTTGCCGCGAACGACAATGACCGCAACAACGTTCAGCGGCGTATCGACCAGATTCTGAACAACTGGGTTCAGTTCGAAACCACGAAAGTTCAGCCGGCTGGCGACGGAGCGACGCTCGACATTCGCTATCGCAACGGTTCGCAGATCACGTTCACCGCGAAGCTGATCAACATCGATCAACTGCTGGCGGATACAAAGGCCTATTTGCAGAGCCGTCCCGAGCAACTCGATCACAAGCAACTGCGGATCGAAGACATTGGCCATCGCCTGATCGACGAAGGCGGTGATAAGTACCTCGGCGAATCCGTCGCCAACTGGACGCTCAACGTTACGCCTCCCGACAACCACTTCGACGCGATGCAGACCGTGACGACTCCGCTGCAAAAAGCGGGAGCCTACTGGGTCACGGCCACGATGGAAGACGGCAACTCAGCCCGCATCGTGCTGTGGGTCGCCGACACCGCGATCAGTCGCAAACGAGTCGAAGGTGGCACAATGTACTTCGTCGCCGACGCCGTCAGCGGCAAGCCGATCGCGCGAGCCAACCTGGAATTCTTCGGCTGGCAACAGGAACGAATCGGTCAGCCTCGCCAGCGTCAATGGGTTGTTCGCACCAGTCGCTTCGCCGACCGCACCGACAACGACGGGCTGGCGATCCCGTCAACGCAGTTTCTTAACCCGCAGTTTCAGTGGCTGACAATTGCTCGCACCGACGACGGCCGGATGGCGTACGACGGCTTCAACGGAGTCTGGAATCCCCAAAAGCTCGACGAACTGCACTACAGCCCGACCAAAGTCTTCGCCGTCACCGACCGCCCGGTTTATCGGCCCGATCACACAGTCAAGTTTCGACTGTGGGTGCGGGAACCAAACTTCGACAAAGAGGACACGCAATTCGCAAACAAACCTTTCACGATCGAAATTCGCAATCCGAAGGGTGACTCCGTCTTTACGAAGGATGTCGTCACCGACCGCTGGGCCGGTGCCGACGGCGAATGGACAATTCCCGCCGACGCGACGCTCGGGCATTACAACGTGGCGATCGGTTCGAAGGTCAAAGAACAACGCACTCGCGAACGCAATGGTGTGCCGGAAATCTACGAAGTCGATGCCGTGCATGCGCTTGGTCAGGGCTCGTTTCGGGTCGAGGAATACCGCAAGCCGGAATTCGAAGTGACCGTCGATGCCCCCGACAAACCGGTCAAACTCGGCGACGAGATTCAGGCGCAGATTTCCGCTCGCTACTACTTCGGAGCACCCGTGACCGAAGCCACCGTTCACTACAAAGTCGAACGCACCAAAAAGGATCAGCGGTGGTATCCGGTCGGTCGCTGGGACTGGCTGTATTCGCCGGGGTACTGGTGGTTCAGTCCGAATTACGAATGGTATCCCGGCTGGAGCCGCTGGGGTTGCTGGGCTCCGATTCCGCCATGGTGGGGCTGGAATCCTGATCCGCCGGAGGTCGTCGCCGAAGGTGATGCCCAGATCGGTCCGGACGGCACGTATCTCATCAGCATCGACACCGCCGCCGCTCTGCGAGAACACAGCGACAGCGATCACAACTACAACATCACAGCCGAAGTCGTCGACCAGTCTCGCCGCACGATCATCGGCAGCGGGAGCGTGATCGTCGCCCGTGATCCGTTCAAGGTGTTCGTGTGGACCGATCGAGGTCATTATCAGACCGGCGACACAGCCAACGTCGGCATTCAGGCTCGCACGCCCGACGGCAAGGGAGTTCAGCGGCAAAGGAACGGCGACGCTGTATTCGGTGACGTACGAAGACGGTTCCGACGTGCCGAAGGAAGCCGAAGTCGAATCGTGGGACATCATGACGGATGACGCGGCAACTGCATCGCTGAAAATGACGGTGCCCGATTCCGGCCAGTTTCAGGTGTCCGTGAAAGTCACAGCGGATGTCGACATGATCGGGAGGGCGAGGCTCCCGCCGAGCCGCACACTCAGGAAGGCGGCTACGTCTTCTTCGTTCGAGTCCCAACGAAGACGGCAGCGACTTTCGCTTCAACGCTCTCGAACTGATCACCGAGAAGAAGGAATACCAGCCCGGCGAAAAAGTCAGTCTGCTGATCAACACCGATAAGTCCGACAGCACTGTGCTGCTGTTTGTCCGCGCGATGAACGGCCTGGTTCCCAAACCACTGGTTCTGCGACTCGATGGCAAGAGCACGACGTTCGACCTGAAGATCGAACGCCGCGACATGCCCAACATTTTCGTCGAAGCGTTCACAATCGCTGACGGCAAACTCCACAGCGAAGTACGCGAAATCGTCGTGCCGCCGGAAAAGAAGATAGCGAATATTGAAGTTCTGCCGTCCTCCGAACGCTATCGTCCGGGTGACGAAGCGAAGGTGAAACTGAAGCTCACGAATCTCGAAGGCAGACCCTTCGTCGGCAATACCGTCCTGAGCGTTTACGACGCCAGCCTGGAATACATTGCGGCGAGTGAGGTTCCCGAAATCCGCTCCTTCTTCTGGAACGTCCGTCGCTATCACAATGTCCAGAACGACTGCACGCTGAATGACGTCTCAAGCCCGCTGCAGCTTCAGAACGAAATCGCGATGCAGCAACTGCGCGGGGTAGATCCAAGTCGGTTCGGTCGCGCGGATTGGATGGTGCGTGGTGAATTTGGACTGGGGAGGCCTGTTGTACAATTCTCTCGAATTGCTGGCCCTGTGCCGACGGATAGCGTCGAGTTCGACGCGGCACCCGCCGATGCTGCGATGGGTGATGCAAGAGCGTTCGCCGCACCGTTGGCGAAAGCCGCAATGGCCCCGGGCGTTCCGCCCGCCGCCGAAGTCCAACCGACCGTGCGCACGCAGTTTGCAGACACCGCTCACTGGGTCGCGTCGGTCACGTCCAACGCTGACGGCATCGTCGAAACGAGCTTCAAAGTTCCCGACAACCTGACCACTTGGGAAGTCAAAGCCTGGACGATCGGCGACGGCACGCGAGTCGGACAGGGCAGCGCCAAAATCATCAGCAGCAAAGATCTCATTATCCGGCCGCAGACGCCCCGCTTCTTCACCGAAACTGACCGCATCACGCTGTCCGCCGTCGTTCACAACTACCTGAAGAACGCCAAGTCCGCGCGAGTCGTCCTGGAAACCGAAGGCGGGCAGCTCGAACTGCTCGACGACGCCGAACGCATCGTGCAGATTCCCGCCGACGGCGAAGCCCGAGTCGACTGGAACGTTCACGTCATCGCGTCCGGCTCCACAACCGTTCGCATGAAAGCTCTGACCGATGAGGAATCCGACGCCACCGAACTGACGATTCCCGTCAACGTCCACGGCATTCTGAAGACCGAAAGCTTCACCGGAATCATCCGCCCCAACGGCGATTCGGCCACCGTCAACATCAACGTTCCGGCCGCAAGAATTGAAGAACAGTCGCGGCTGGAGATTCGCTACAGCCCGTCGCTGGCGTCGGCGATGGTCGATTCGCTGCCTTACCTGATCGACTATCCCTACGGCTGCACCGAACAGACGCTCAACCGCTTTCTGCCCGCCGTGATCACGCAGCGGACGCTGCAGACAATGGGAGTCAACCTGGCCGACGTCAAAGCCAAACGCACCAACCTGAACGCTCAGGAACTCGGCAACGCCGCCGATCGAGCAGCTCAGCGGAAACGCTACGACCGCAATCCCGTCTTCGACGAAACGGAAATGAACGTCATCATTGCCGACGGAGTCAAAGCGCTGACGGAAATGCAGTTGTCCGATGGCGGCTGGGGCTGGTTCAGCGGCTTCGGAGAACACTCGACCGCTCATCTGACATCGCAGGTTGTTCACGGCCTGACCATCGCTCAGAAAAACGACGTGCCGATTCTTCCCGACGTCATCCAGCGCGGAGTCGACTGGCTGCAAAGCTACCAGGCCACCGAACTGGAAAAACTGCGCGAAGGCGACTGGCGGCGAGAACATCCGGACGAACTGAAGGACCGCCATAAGCCGTATAAGAACCAGGCCGACAACATGGACGCCTTCGTCGCCTTCGTCCTGACCGAACACGATGCCAGCGATCCGGCCATGAGCGACTACCTGTACCGCGACCGAGGCGACCTGTCCGTCTACGGCATGGCTCTGACGGGACTGGTGCTGCATTGGGAGGGCGAGGCTCCCGCCGAGCCGCGGGCCGAAGCGCACGAACGCCGCGACATGATCCTTCGCAACATCGAACAGTTTCTCGTCACCGACGACGAAAACAACACCGCCTGGCTGCGCGACTTCCCGGCAACTTCTGGTGGTACTGGTATGGCAGCGAAAACGAAGCGATGGCTCGTTACCTGCAGTTGCTGCTGAAAGTGAAGCCCAATGGCGAAACGGCTCCGGGCCTCGTTAAGTACCTGCTCAACAACCGCAAACACGGTACGTACTGGAACAGCACTCGAGACACCGCTTTGGTCGTGGAAGCTCTGGCCGACTACATCGCCGTCAGCGGTGAAGATAAACCCAACATGACCGTCGAAATCCTCGTCGACGGCACGCTTCAGAAGAAAGTGTCCATCACGCCGGAGAATCTGTTCAGCTTCGACAACGCGATGGTACTGGTTGGTGATGCCGTCAAGACCGGTGCGCACAGGATCGAAATCCGCCGCACGGGAACCGGTCCGGTTTACTTCAACGCATACCTGACCAACTTCACGAAGGAAGACCCGATCACCGCCACAGGACTGGAAGTCAAGGTGGCTCGCCGCTTCTATCGGCTGGAACGAGACGACAAAGAAGTCAGCGTGCAGGGAGATCGCGGCCAGGTCGTCAGCCAGCAGACCGCGAAGTACAAACGCATTCCGCTGGAAAACCTGGACAGCGTCACCAGCGGCGAACTGGTGGAAGTGGAACTGATCGTCGACAGCAAGAATGACTACGAGTACCTGATGCTGGAAGACCGCAAACCCAGCGGCTTCGAACCCGACGACCAGCGCAGCGGCTACGTATTCGAAGGTCTGCGAGCCTACCGCGAACTGCGCGACGCCAAAGTCACGTTCTTTTTAAGTACCCTCGCCCGAGGCACGCACAGCATCAGCTACCGCCTGCGAGCCGAGTCTCCCAGCGAACAAGTCAGCGCTCTGCCCGCCATCATCGAAGGCATGTACGCCCCGGAACTCGTGGGCAACAGCGATGAATTTGATCTGCGGGTTCGTGATCGGTAGTGCTGGCCGTTCAACAATCGATCAGACTGATTTGTCTGATCCGACCAATCCGACTGATCTTATTCTGCAAGACCATGGCACGTTTTCGCAGTAGCGGCGGTTACCGCAAAATGGCTTCGTTTCAGACGTCGACGATCATTTACGACGCGACGGTCTGGTTCTGCGAGCGGTTTCTGGATTCGCGGTCGCGCACGGTCGATCAGATGGTCCAGGCCGCTCGATCAGGTCGGCAGAACATCGCCGAAGGCAGCCGCGCGTCCGCGACGTCTTCGCAGACCGAACTGCGGCTCGTGAATGTCGCTCGCGCGAGCCTGGAAGAACTGCTGCTGGACTACGAAGACTACCTGCGTCATCGGCGGCTGCGGCAGTGGGCGCCGGATTCCGCCGAAGCATCGGCGGTGCGCGCCGTGCCTCAGCGTTTCAGACAGGATCAGGCAGATCAGTCCAATCCGACAGATCTGACCGGTCTTTCTGATGCACACCGATGGGGGCTGTATTCGCGCTGGCTGTACCACGACGACGCGGCGGTGCGAGCAAATGCCGTGATCTGCCTGATCCACCAGGCCAACTACCTGCTGGACAAACAGATCGACGCGCTGGAACAGCAGTTCGTCAAAGAAGGCGGCTACAGCGAACGTCTTGCCGCCGAACGCATGGCCGAACGGGCCAGGCAAGAACAAGATCAGTCAAATCTGTCAGATTCGACCGATCCAATCCCCGACTGCCCGCGCTGCGGCAAACCCATGGCACTGCGAACCGCCAAACAGGGCCGAAACGAAGGCCAGCAATTCTGGGGCTGCACCGGCTACCCGGACTGCAAAGCAACGGCGCGGGTTTGAGGATGTTGGTCGATGTCTCGTGCGGTCCCGACCGCACCTCCTGCGCTCGGGTATCGCGATTACCGAACGATAGCCTTCAGAACGATTGCCGCCACACTTCCAACGAAACAGCCGATAACGAAAATCGGCGCGAGCAAGTGAAGCACGTCATTCACGATGACACTTGAACGAATAACAAACATTGCGTGAAGCAGCATTCCGGCGCACAGCAGTGAAGAAAGGAGCGGTCCGGTGCAAAGAGCAGCGAACGCCAATCTCGTTCCTTCCTGCGTGTGACGGTCGCGGCGCGACCGCGAAATCGAACGAAACGCGAAGGCGCTGCACACCAAGATAGCGCCCGCCAGCAACAGGTTCAAACGCATTAGTGCAAGTCCAGAGCCAACCGTCGGTAGACTATCGAGCATCTGATTGCGTTCCCTGGTTCGGAAGAGGTGATTTCACGACACGTGCGAGGGACATGTGCGGCAGAAACTGCAATCGCCTGCGATGGCACCACCACAACACTGCTCCGACCAAAGCCACAAATATTGTCGCAGCAGTACTTCTTTCGGCCAAGGACCAACTGCCGGAAATCTTCCCGTACCACCACCAAGTTGCCCAGAAGTTCGTCGTACCCGGCGGACCGAGGCTGTAAATCTGCGCCGAACCAAACCCAGTGCCAGCCACAAACACCGCTGCACAATACACGGACGATAGGAACAGAACCCCCTCCGCGGCTTTAGATTCTCGAAACGCAAGATCCACGCTCAGCGAAAACGCCCAAAGAGCTGTCACACACAGGCAGAATGTGACTACCAACTCGCTGTTCATCCAGTACCAGCTTGATGGGTCCCAAAGGTAGCAATGCAGGAATATCACGGTCCAGAATCCGGTCGACAGCGAGAAGTGAATCGTACCGAAAAGCGCGAATGCCATCAGCATCGCCTTGCGGCCGATTGGTAGTCGCCACGTGTGGGGGCGCTTGCGATCAACGGCGGCTTCGATCTGCAACAAATCGCGTTCAAGCCAAAGACGTACAGCGGCAGCACTGCCCAGATACACGATGGCACCCCAGAACGCTGCTTCGACCGGATGACCGGCGAAGGCGATGGTGCCGGTGACCGCAAAATTCAGCAACAGTGCCGGCTGAAGGCTCGCGAATGTGCGCATTGTTGCGTTGGTGTCTGAACCCGAAACCATGACGTGTGATCCGCACTTTGAACACTTGCTGGCCCGAATCGCGAACGCAGCCAACAGCCTGAGTGTCGACCCTGCACGTTCACCGCAAACGGGACACTTCAAACGACAGCGTTCCGAACTCTCCGCCGTGTGTGCGGCGGAGGGCTGATACGGATTCGGAGACTGTCCTGCGAACTTCATTGTCATGCAGACATACGGTGCCGAGCGGGTGACCAACAGTGACCCGGACTTGTCACGTCGGCTCGTATGATAGGATAAAGGTTTGAATCGTGCGGCTGTCGGAATCTTCCGGTTTGCCCGCAGAATTCCGGAGCCATCCCATGTTTCGATCACTTCTGCCAGCCGTCCTTGTCAGTGTCGCAGGTGTGTGCGCCGGTCCGATTGCTTTCGGCCTGGCCGAAGAACGGATCGGGCCGGATCTGATGGCGCATCCGCAGCCGGACTGGGCTCATGGGCTGGTGGAGTTGCCACGGCACGGGTCGCGGGTCTATTCGCTGTGGGTCAACGGGAATGACACGTTCTACTTCAACGCGAAGCCTGACGATGTGACGGATCTGATCACGAAGTTTTCCAAAGTCCGGTTGCGGGACCATGTCGTCAGGCTCGTGCCGGGCGATCCCACCGTCGCGTCGTTCAAGAAACAGGAATTCGCGTACAACGTCAGCCTGAACGTGCTTGGAGGCATCGCGCTGTGGCACACGAAGACGACCGATCCGCAGCCGCAAACCTACGAACCCGTGCTGACGGTTTATGTGGCAGGTGAACAGCAGCAGAAGGCGCTTCAGGAATATGCCTGGCCGGAAAGTATCGTGATTCAGAACGACGTCGCGGACTGGGATCTTTCCAGTCAGGCCAAACAGCCATTTCGAAAGCTGCTGCATGCGGTGATTCAGTTCGACGACGGCAAACCGGCGGTCGATTTTGAATCCGGCATGTCGACGACCGTCACGCTCTGGGAAAAAGACCAGGAACACGGCTTCGATCTCGGCACAGTCGGCAACGAAGGGCAGTTCACCGCGGCGTTTTCACTGGACGAACTGGCAGCGCTGAAGAAGGGTGACCTGTGGCTGACGATGACCGTCGGCAACTACACGGTGAAGCCAAAGCCCGCGGATCCGCGACTGGACGTCGACAGCTTCGCGTTCACTCCCGACGGCGCGAAGCCGGTGTCGGTGGCGCGGTCGACAACGTATTACGGCCGGCTTCTGTTCGAAGACGGTTCGCCTCCGGTGTTGAATCCGCTGCCATGGCCAGGCGCGGAAATCCAGGTGGATTTTCCATACGCCGGCCCGGCCCGTCCGGATGCCGACGGCTATTTTCGGATCGCGCTGACGGCGGAACAGTTTGAAAACCTGAAGGCTCGCAAGCCTCGAAAGAACATCTACATTCCGCTGTACACGGAAGCGAACCACAGCCGAGCGCTGCACACGTTTCCTGCCGAAAACCTGTCGCCGGACGCTGAGAAACTCACTGCCGTGAGGATCCCGCGTCCGAAACCTGACAGCAGCGAGTAGCGTCCGAAGCCATTGATCCGGCGGTTCCCGCGAAGTCACTTCGCGTAGGCCGCCGGCGTTGAATTCCGGACACTTGTCGCTCGGCACGCGCGGCGACGTTGTTCAACCTCAAAGGTACGGTTCCGGCGCGACGATTCTGGCTGACAGTTGTTGCAGCCATTCAGCCGCCGGAGCGCCGTCGATCACCTGGTGATCAAACGTCAGACTCAGCGACAACGTCTTCCCGGCGACGATTTCGTTTTCGCGAATGACGGGCTCCGAAATGATGCGACCGATTCCCAGGATGGCCGACTGCGGACGGTTGATGATCGGCGTGAATAAATCGATTCCGAACGCCCCGAGATTCGTGACCGTAAACGTGCCTCCGGAAAGCTGCGGACCGCGGAGCCGGCCGGCACGAGCCATCTGTGCCAGTTCCAGTGTCTTGACGCTGATTTCCGACAAGCTCAGGCGATCGGCGTTGTTCAGCACCGGTACCATCAACCCGGCGTCGGTGTTCACGGCGACGGCGATATTCACTTCGTCAAATACATAGATTCCGTCGTTGTGCCAGACAACGTTGAGTTGCGGGAAGTCGGCCAGACAACCGGCGACAAGCCTGACCAGCATGTCGTTGTACGACGGAACAACGTCAGTTGCCGCGGACCGCAGTCGTTCCCGGAATGTCGCAAGTTCCGACGCGTCAACCTTTGTCGTCAGAGTCACCGCTGCTGTTTGCCGCACGCTTTCCAGCATCCGTTTGGCGATCGTGCGGCGAGTTCCCGATGCCGGATGCAGAACTCCCGGCGCATCCGGTTGCGGTTCGGCGGGCAGCGTCGAAGGAACCAGCGCCAGGATGTCACGTTCACGAATGCGGCCGCCGCGTCCGCTGCCCGTGATGGTCGACCAGTCAATGTGAAACTGCTGCGCCGTCCGGGCCGCTCGCGGTGAAATCTTCGGAAGCGAAGGATTCGAATTGCGAACGGGCGGCATCGAAAAGGCTGGCGCCGCGACGGCCGACAATGGCGAACCTGCTTCCATGCGCGGAGCGCGCGGCGTCTGCACCTGCGCCGCACGGCGGACGTCGTGTTCCGAAACCGTTCCCGGAAGATTCAGCGACGTCAGATCAACACCAAGTTCGCGCCCAGTCGCCGCACGGAAGGAGCTGCAGCGCAGGGCGCCGGTGCGGAAAAAGCCGCGGCAACCGGTGGCGACGATTCCGCAAGCGTCGCCGATGACCCGCCGTCGAGCGCAGGCCGGCGTGCTTCCGCCTGCGAATTCCAGTCGTCTTCCGGAATCGCTTCTCCTTCGCCAAGCAGAAATCCAATCACGGTCCCCACTCTGACAACGTCCCCTTCCTTCGGTCCGCCGGGAAGAATATGCAGAAAGCCTTCGTCAACGGATTCCACTTCCTGCAATGCCTTTTCGGATTCCATCAGGAACAACACGTCCCCGCCGCGACGAATTCGCCGTCGGCTTTCGCCCATTCGGCGAACGTACCTTCGTCCATACTCCAGCCGAGTCGGGAATTGTGATCTGGCGGTGGGTCATTGGTTCACTGTTCTCTGTTGTCGGTCATCGCTGGCATCTGAGCTTCCGAAGCACGGCTTCCGCGGCAGGCGGTCGGCCTTCATTCCGCAGCAAAGCGCGAGAATCGCCTCCACAATATCGCCGGAGCCGGGGACGACGGCAGCTTCCAGTGTGGGACTATACGGCGTCGGGGCGAAGGCGCCATTGAGCCGCCTGATTGGCGCGTCGAGTTCGTCGAAACCCTCGTCCGCAATGCGCGCGGCAATTTCCGCTCCGATACTGCACGGCGCGAATGCTTCGTCGACAATCAGCAGCCGCCCGGTTTTTGATACCGACTTCAGGATCGTTTCCGTGTCCAGCGGCGAAATTGTCCGCGGGTCAATCACTTCAACGGAAATGCCGTGGGTGGCAAGCTGCTCGGCGGCTTCCATTGCCTTGTGGACCATCAGAGCAATGCCCACCACCGTCACGTCGCTTCCGTCTCGAACGACAGCGGCACGGCCAAATTCGATTTCGTACGGCTCCTCCGGCACGGCACCCTTCATGCCGTACAGTTCACGATGCTCCAGAAACAAAACCGGATCCTGGCAGCGCAGTGACTGGTGGAACAAACCCTTCGCATCATACGGCGTCGACGGAATCACCACTCGCAGTCCCGGAATGTGCGAGTAAATCGAATGATAGCTGCCGGAATGGTGGGTCGCCGCGCTGTGACCGATGCCAATACAGCCACGCAGCAGTACCGGCATTCGCAGCCGGCCGCTGGACATATACTGCATCTTTGCAATCTGATTGATTGTCTCACCGAACGCATCGTTGATGAAATCGATGAACATGAAGTCGACAATCGGCCGGGCTCCGGTCATCGCCGCTCCGCAGGCCAGTCCGACGAATCCTCGTTCGCAGATGGGCGTGTCGCACAGTCTTTCGGCGCCGTACTTGTGATACAGTCCCGTCGTTGTCGCGAAGTTTCCGCCGCGGGCGCCGATGCCTTCTCCCATCACAAAAATGGCCGGATTGTGCTGCATTTCATAATCCAGGGCTTCGTGAGTGGCGGCGATATAATTGACTATGCGAGTTCCCGGATCCGGCTCCGAACCCGCGACCACAGGCGGCGGTCCTTCGAAGTAGACGTGTCGCGTTGCGGTTACGGCATCCGGCCAGGCAGCCGCTTCCGCCGCGTTGCTGCCTTCGAGCACCAGAGCACTGACTTCGGCATCAATGGCGGACAGTTCCTCTTCCGTTGCCGCTCCGGATTCCAGAAGCCGATTCGCCAGCCGCTGGATCGGGCACCTCTGCCGCCACTCCGCCACATCTTCGCGCGTGCGGTACGTGTAGTCGCCCATGCCTTCCGCGTGTGCGCGCGTTCGGTAGGTCTTGCACTCAATCAGCGTCGCACCGCCTCCGGAACGAGCCCGCTCGACGGCTTCGCGGGCCGTTTCATACACGGCCACAACGTCGTTGCCGTCGACTTCGAATCCGGGAAGTCCGTAGTTCGCGGCCCGCCGCCCGACGTCCGGAATACCGCTCGAATAGGCAAACGGAACCTCCGTGGCGAACTGATTGTTTTCGCAGATCAGCAGCACCGGAAGTTTCCAGATACTGGCCATGTTGCAGCCTTCATGGAACGCTCCGTTGTTGACAGCTCCGTCGCCGAAAAATGCGACGGAAACCTGGTCGGTTCCACGAATCTTCGCGCTGTAACCGCCGCCACAGGCCTGCAGAATGCTGGGACCGACGATTCCGCTGGTTCCCATCATGCCGATTTCCGGTGCGAACAGGTGCATGCTTCCGCCGCGGCCATGTGACACACCAGTCCGGCGGCCGAACAGCTCCGCGATCAACGCTTCCGGCGCGACACCTTTCGCCAGAGCGTGTCCGTGTCCGCGGTGTGTGCTGAAAACCGCGTCGGTCGGCTTCAGATGAGCACACACGCCCGCTGCAATCGCTTCTTCGCCGACATATGTATGACACGCTCCCAGAACCAGCCCGCGCTGATGACATCGCGCCAGTTGTTCTTCCGTGTGACGGATGGTCAGCATAGTGCGGTATAAACTGAGCAGAACTTCATTCGTCATCGGCCGGTGGTCACTTGTCATTGGTGTTGGTATTGGTGATGGATCGTGATGAAACTGGTCGACGACCGTGATTTGCTACTTCCCGGAAAACCGCTGCACTTTATGCTGCAGGTGTCCGGCGCTGCCGCCGGCGTTCATTGCCATATTGCCGCCATCCATCGGAATGATGGCTCCCGTGATCCAGGAAGAAGCATCGGACGCGAGCAGAACTGCCAGTCCCCTGATGTCCTCGGGAACACCCAGTCTTCCGGCCGGTATGCCTCGAAGGAATCGTTCCTCCAGAGTCGGGTCGTCCTGCATGCGCGCCTGCAAACCGGGATTGACCACCTGCGCGGGAGTAACGCAGTTGACGCGCACCCCGCGATAACTCCATTCGGTGCTCAGTTCGCGAGTCATCTGAATGACGGCTCCCATCGCCATGCTGTACGCGATATGTCCGCGCCCCAGCGCGGTACTGCTGGCCAGGGAGCCAATGTTCATGATCGAACCGGATCCCTGGTTCAGCATCCGGCGCCCCGCCTGCTGGCACATCGCGAACCGGCCCACCACCAGATTCTGCAGGACGCGGTGCAGTTCTTCGATCGTCAGGTCTTCCGGTTTTGCCAGGCATCCTTCGCCGGCGATGTTGCCCAGAAAGTCGACACGGCCGAATTTGCGGTCGACCTGCTGAAAAAGTTCAGCGACGGCGTCCGGACTGGAGATGTCGGCGGGAACCGTCAGTGCCGTTCGGCCAAGTGACCGAACCGTTTCCGCGCTCGATTCCGCGCCGGGAGCGTTGAGGTCAACCAGCACAACGTCTGCGCCATGTTCGGCGAGTGCGATCGAAGTCGCTCGTCCCATTCCCTGAGCAGCCCCCGATACGACGGCGACCTTTCCGGAAAGATCAAATGTTGCAGCGGGCATGAGACTTCCGACTATGAGGCATGAGTAGATGAAAACCGGCGGCAATCACACCTGATTCGATCCTGACAGCAAGGGCCAGACTTTGGCGACGAACACCAGCACAGCCATGCCGCAATAGAACACGCCGCAGGCGGCAATTCCCAGTTGATTGAACCAGCGGGGACGCAGCGTCTGCGGCAGCAGGTTTCGATTCAACCACAAGACATGGAACGACGTCAGCCCGAGTGCCACGTTGTTCAGATTCGCGATAACGAGCACCATCAGCCTGGGTGCATCGCCAAACGTCAGGAAGACCGTCGCCGAAATAAACGACCACAGCACATAGCCCGTCAGAATTGTGTAGTAGATGCGGCTTGCCTGATTGGGTTTCAGCCGAGATCGAATGCCGGGACTGGCCGACCAGACAATATCCGTCCAGCGACGGGCAACGTCGTCAACGATCGACATCTGGCTTGGCAGAAACACCATCAGCCCCACGAACAATGTCACCATCCACAATAACTCGCGAGTCGCCGGGCTGACGCCTGGAGCGTGGCGGATGCCGTCCGCGGAAATCAGCGACTGCGCATACGGAAGATCCTGTCCGAACATCGGCGAACCTGACGCGAACTCGATCGACAGCAGAGCCGGCAGGGCCATTCCCATGAAACAACCCGGCATCCAGACCAGAAACTGGTCTGACAGAATATACGTCCACCAGCCCTTCCACCTTCGCAGGCTGTCGTCGTTCAGCGGAAACACCTTGCCGATGTGACTCAGCGTGATATTCCGTCCGCCGACGGCACTGGCAATGGCACCGACCTGGCTGCCCATCCCCCAGCCCTTGTCGCGAACAAAATTGCTGTAGGTGGAATTGCTCAGACCACCGCCTCCCGCGTATCCCGCAAAGGCACCCAGCACCGCGATGCTGGCCAGCGACACAACGGGAAACTCGCCGTGTTCGAAATAATGTGAAAACGCGTTGACGACACGTTCACCGCCGGCACCGTCGTCCACGGGAACATTGCCGAATTTCAGAAATCCGCTGAACACGTCCGCCCAGCCCTGCCAACTGACAAAAAACACCCCGATAAACAGACAAAAACCGAGCACGACAAAAACTTTGGCCGTCATCACAATCTGCAGCATGTTGTAAACCTTTCCGCCGACAAGCACCGGCAGGACGACAATCGCCAGGCACAGATAGGCAATGGCGTTCACCATAAATGTGTCATCATTTGTCGGTGGACGATCCAGATACATCGACGAAATCAGCACCGCCGCGTTGGTGGAGAGTCCCGGAATGAATGAGCCCAGGCTTAGCAAAACTGCAACGCTGACCCAGAACCCCGGCCCCGGGCTGGTTCTCATGAATCCGGTGAAGACGGGTTCTCCTGTGTACAGCGCGTAGCGTCCGCATTCGACGTTGTAAAACACCTGGCACAGGATGGCGACAGTTGCGATCCACATCAGCCCGCCGCCATATTTTGCCGTGATCGCCGGCCCGAACAGCCACTCACCGCCACCGATCTGGATGCCGCACATCACGATCCCCGGACCGATAAACCCGGCCAGATTCCGCAGGCCAAGCGGCTTCGGTTCAGGCAGTTCCGCCAGATCCCAGGTAGGAAGGTGAGTCTTCGGAAGCTGATAATCAGTCATTGGTCTGTTGTCACCTGAAATTGACTATCCGCAGCGTGTCATGAGCGCCGGCAACTGCACGTGGATATAGGATGGCACCCAAAAAAACGCCACCCAGGCAGCTCACACCATTGCAACGTCCCATTCCCATTCCCAATTCTCTCGTCTCTCGTCTCTCAACTCTCTCTACCACAGCACAATCGCTCTTCCCGGTCCTCCGTGGCAGTCTCGCACTTTGATCGCGGCGAACAGGAAGTATGGTTTCGTGCCGGAGGGGATGCTGTCCACGTTGTGAAGGAACTCGACTCCAACCATTTCGCGGCTGCCCAGAGCCCAGTACGTCTGAAGTGCTCGCCGACGTTCGACACCGCCAAGATCCGGCGCGTCGGTGGCGACACAGCGAATGCCTTTGCTGTGCAGGTAAAGAATGGCGTCCGGTCCCGGCGCCGGCCAGCCCTCAGCGTCGCCCTTCAAGGGGTCTGACCAGACTCCCGTATCGTCGGGCGCCGGCTTCAGATGTCGGTCCAGGTGGCCAGTCTGAAACAGAACAATCTGTCCCGGCTGAAGTGGTCCGGTCGCAGCTTCATACATTTCGATGACATCCGGCGTGATCTCCGGCGACGATGGCCACGATCCGCGGTCTGTGGTGCCCGCAAGAGATCGCACGTCGATGACTCGCAGATCCCCGCAGGTCCATTCCAGAGGGACCCTTTCGGTCGTCAGCTCACTTGTTCCGCGTTTGCCGTATTTCTGTTCATATTCCTCCAGCCAGCCACGGACCTCCGGAGCATACGCCGGCTGTTCATCGTGTCGTGGCAGGGCGAATGCAGGCGGCACCAGGTGAGTTCCCGCTGTGGCATCCATTAGATGCGTGTGGTGCCACATGTCGAGGTAATCGGAATACAGAAAATCGACCTTCAGATAGACCTGCCGATGTTCGCCGGTGCCAATGCCGGGTGACGTGAGCGGCATGGAGGGCGACAGCGTCGGGGAAAGGTCCACGGCTCGCTTGTTGCGGCACGCATCAATCAGCCGCTGCGGCAGTTCGCCGCCGACAATCCCGAACGCTCGCCCTTCGCTGTAGGGGCCGCCTTCGTGCTTTGGTGCCAGCAGGCAATAGAAGGATCCGGTGGCTGGCAGTTGTGCAAGATTTGTCGCTCCTTCGGTCCAGATCATGCCGTGTTTCAGGCCGGCATAGTGAGTCGGTTCGGCAAGGTCCGGCAGCGGTCCCATGCTGGCGCTGTCTGTTCCCAGTGTCATGACTCCTCGAGTCGCCAGAAGTTCCATGCAGTCCGGATCCGGGTCTGGATAGCGGGAGCTTTTCGGTCGAGAATATCTGCGATGTAACGCCGTCCTTCGGGAAGCGGGCGATAGTATGTGTCCGAGTAATCACTGCGAAACAGCACGACGTCGCCAAACTTCACTGTGCGGTAGGCGGACTCGAACCGTTCCACGTGCTGAGGCCGGACGAGCGGGCTGACTCCCTTTGCAGCTTTGTCCAGCAGATCGCGTACATCGACAACACACGCTTCGCCGCCGAATTGCCAGGCTTCAATTCTGTCTGTGTACGCCAATCCAGCGGGCCGGATTTCGGACGATTCAGATCCGGTCGCGCGACGGAATGCGGCGGGACGTCCAGTTGAGTTCCCGTATTGCCGTCAATCAGCAGAGAGTCAATGTTGTATGCGCTGTCCGGACCAATCGTTCTCTGGTGAACGATCTGAAATCGGGGAAACGGCGTTGGCCAGGTCGCGGGGTATTCCGGAGCCACCAGAAGTGAGCAATCGACAAACCTGGATTCGTCCGCATACGTACGCGAACCGTCAACCAGGATCAGCAGGCAGCAGGCAGCGATCAGTCGGCTGTTGCGAACCATGCAGCAAGGGATCAGCGACAGGAAGTGGAAGGTTGGGCAGGGACGGTTCCAAAGTGTTTGTCTCGCAGGATGCATCAATCGTCTCCGGATATTTCTGCAATGGACCAATGATCGACAGCCATCAACCAATGCCGATTGGCGGGTTACAACGCGCGTGACCACAATTCTCCGTTGCTATTTGTGCCGCGGAGCCTCCACCATGCACGTTCGGCTGCTTCAAGCACCTTATCGGCCACATCCTGCGGTAGTGGAATTCCGTGTTGTTGAGATTCACGGTAGTGTCGCCATTCTCGTTCTCCCGGCAGCAGGATTTGTTCAACACCGTCGGCAGTCGGCGCTTGATGCAATTCGTCGATCAGTGCTCGCAGGCGCTGGTCGAACTGTTCTCGCGGTGAGATCGCTTCGACGCTGATGGCGATAAAGGAAGCGTTATGGCACGAGGGCTTCGACGGTTCGTCGAACAGCCAGCTTCCCACCTGCCAGGTCATATTTCCTCCTGGCAAAATTGCGGACAGAATTTCGCACCACAGTCCAAAACCATAGCCCTTGTGTCCCGCCATGGGAGCCAGAGCGGCATTGAATGGATAGAGACTTCCGTCGGTAGTGGGGCGGCCTTCGGAATCGATCAGCCAGGTCGGCGGGATGGGTTCCCCGCGCTGCCACGCGGCGTAGACCTTTCCTCCCGCAACAGCAGCGGTGGCGATATCAAGAATGATCGGGTCAGCCCTGGTCACCGGAACTCCATAGGCCAGCGGATTGCTTCCCAGCACTGGCCCGCGTGATCCGGGAGCCGCGACGCTGGGGATGTCGTTGCCGGTCACCATGCTGATGAATCCTTCGCGGGCCGCCAGCGTCGCATAGTATCCGGCCGCTCCGATGTGGCCCGTGTTTCTCAGCCCGACCCAGGCGATGCCGACGTCTCGTGCCTTGCGGATGGCGGTTTTCATGGCATAGACGCTGCCGATCTGACCGAGCACGGTGGCTCCGTCGATAACGGCCCAGGCCGGCCCTTCGCGGCTCGATCACGGGTGACTGAGTCGTCGTGTAGCCTCCGCCATACAGTCGCTTCAGATACCCGTTGAGCAGTTTGGTCCGTGAGTAAACACGCCCATCGCATCGGTCGTCACCAGTGCATCGGCGGCGGTGGCGGAATCATCGTCGCCGAGCCCCGTCGAGCGTAGGCACTTTTCCGTGAAGTCTTTCAGGTCGGCGACGGACACTTTCATGGATGGGTCGCTCCGGAACGATAGAAGTCAACCGTTTGCCGGATTCCATCACGCAGCGAAGTCGGCTGCCAGTCCGGGAACAGCGTGGCGATGTAATTGGGCGCCGGCGGGATGTTTGACGGAATGGCGGGACCGTCGACGAGAATGTGGCCGGCAGACTCCGGCGCGACTTCTTCGATCAGCCGGGCGAACTCCTCTGTCGTCGCCGGCTGACTGGGAAGGTCCACGATCGCCGCTCCGTCGGGGCATTCCAGCGCCGCTCGGACAAATGCGGTTGCGACATCCGGAACAAAGTCGTATCCAACCGTGCCGGTGTAGCCCATCGTATAGTCTTTGCCGAGCGCCGCTGCTTTGCAGGCCAGCGACGGCCCGGCTGTCAGCCCCTGATCGCGTTCCGGACCGTAAACGACGTGAGGACGGATGGCGACAGACGAAATCCCAAAGTGCCGCCAATACTGTTCCGCGATCTGGTCCACGGCCTGCTTGAAGACTCCGTAGAACATCGGCGGACTGCTGTTTGACGAGCGGCCTGGCCCCGTGTCATCACCGTACACCGCGTACGAACTTGCGTACGCGATGCTGTTGACGCGCCGGGATCGGCGAGCGGCGTCGAACAGGCTGGTGCTGCCCAGCACGTTGACGCGGCATCCGAGCAACGGGTCCTGCTGGCAGGCCGGCGTCAGCAGTGCGGCCAGATGAATCATGTGCGTGACGGAATATTCGTGAATGGCGGCCAGCAGACTGTCGCAGTCAAGCAGCGACGCGTCAGCCCTTGTGACATCGCCGCGGCGATCGCCCAGAATCCGGTGCCAGCGATCATCGGTCGGATTCACGTCAACGACGATCGGTCGCGCGCCGCGCGCCAGCAATTCGCGCAAAACCCACGTTCCGATGAATCCGGCTCCGCCCGTGACCAGGACGACTGCTGAACCGCTGTCAGACATCGACGACGACTCCGTTCACGATGTTCTGCAGAGGTTCCCCGCGCAATGCGGACACGGCGGCCCTGGCTGCGGTTTCCCGCAGCTTGCGAACGGCTTTCGGACTGGCCGACGCAACATGCGACGAAACGATCACGTTGTTCATCGCAAGCAGGCGACTGTCAGCGGGCAGCGGTTCGACTTCGAAGACGTCCAGAGCCGCCGCCGAAATGTGGCCGCTGTCCAGTGCCGCGGTCAGAGCCTTCAGGTTGACCAGATCACCTCGCCCGACGTTGATCAGAATTGCTCCGGCCTTCATCGCGGCCAGTGATGATTCGTTGATAATTCCGCGAGTCTGCGGTGTGGACGGACAATGCAGAGTCACGACGTCGCTGTTCTTCAGCAAATCGTCGATGCCGACCAGTGTGCCGCCGAGTTCCTTCGCAGCGTCGGCGTCAACGACGGGGTCCGCGATCAGCATCGCACAGCCGAACGCACGCAGTCGCGCGGCAACCGCCTTCCCGATTCGTCCGAGTCCCACGATTCCGACCGTCTGGTCCTTCAGCGCTTTCATCTGTTCCAGCGGCAGTCCCAGTCCCCATTCACCGCCGGTCATCATCGACTGGTTGGCTCGCAGGCCGCGAGTCGCCGCCAGAATGAATGCCAGCGTGTGGTCAGCGACTTCATCGATGCAGTAGTCGGGAATGTTGCAGACGGGAATGTTGCGATCGCGGGCCGCGTCGCAGGCCACGTTATCGAAGCCGATGCCGTAGCGCACGATAACTTTCGCTCTGTTCATCGCCGCAACAACATCGGCATTCACCGGCGCGAACTGCGTGATCACCGCGTCGGCGTCGGCGACGAGAGCTTTCAGTTCGTCGGGAGTTTTGCATTGCCCGGCCACCAGTTCGCAGCCGGCAGACTTCAGAATCGCCTCTTCGATATCCAGCGACGGAAATGAGTAGTCGGTAACAACAACCGTGGGCATGAACAACTCCGAACCGTGGTGAACCTGGAAACCCTGACGAACAACGATCGTGACCGAATTTCGGTATTGCCGCGAAGACGACGAAACCGGGGACAAAGACGTCGCGCGGCGATCTCGAACAACGAGACGCCCGCAAGCTTCCCCTCGAACGACCGCACGGCTGGAACTATAAACGCCGGTTCCGGTCAGCGTCGATCGTGTCGAGCATCGGATCGGCTGGCGGCAGCCGCGCGGGGCGCAACCGCTGACGTCGCCGAACTGACTTCGCTTCGGTGGCCGAGCGACGACCGTTTCCTGCCGACGACGGGCGTCCTCGGACGGCGCGGTGACTCCAGGCGAATCGGTCGCGCTCAGACATCTCTCGAATCACAACTGACAATTCAGTAGCCTGTCGCTCACAGGTGTTTCATAATTTGGTCAGGCACTCTTCAGGAATCAGAAATGCTTCGTCACGAATCTGATGCCGCTGCGGCCGGACTTCACAGATCGGTCAATCGGCGAGCGATGCTGGTTGCGTCGGGCCTGAGTCTGGCAGGCGTTCCGTTTGGTTCGGCGTCTTTGGCGGTTCCGCGTCCGTCACAGCCGGAAGGCGCGTCGGGCGGCACGAACGGTGTGGGCAAGGCGAAGTCGACAATTCTGTTCTTCCTCTGCGGCGGCGCTTCGCACGTCGACATGTGGGACATGAAACCGGACGCTCCGGCGGAATATCGCGGGCCGTTTTCGCCAATCAGCACGTCGGCCTCCGGAGTTCGTCTGTGTGAACACCTGCCGCTGCTGGCTCAGCAGGCGCATCACCTGGCCGTGCTGAATTCTGTGGGAGGAACCGTCAACACCAACGACCACCACGCCGGCTACTATTACAACCTGACCGGCCATGTTCCCGATCCCACCTTTCAGTCGCTGGGCAACAATCGCACCCCGATGCCCGACGACTGGCCGTTCATGGGAACCGTCGTCGGTTCCCGCCGGCCGAGGCATCCGTATCTGCCAAACGCCGTCACGCTGCCGCATAAGCCCAGCAAGGCTCCGTATACTCGACCAGGACAGTTTGCCGCACGGCTGGGAGTCGAACACGACCCGGTGTATCTGCAGGGCAGCCTGGACGAACCGCTGAAGTTTCACGCACCGTCTCTGGAACTGCTGCCGGGTTCCAGCAGCGACCGAATCGATTCGCGGCGAAGTCTGCTGACCGCGATCGATTCCGCGCGAAGAGAATTCGACGCGGTGGATTCCGTGACGGTCTGGAATCGGCAGCAGGAGCGAGCGTTCTCGCTGCTGACTTCGTCGAAGACGACGGCCGCCTTCGACGTCAGTCAGGAACCCGATTCGATCCGCCAGCGATATGGCCAGACGGTGAACGGCATGAGTCTGCTGCTGGCGCGCCGGCTGGTGGAAGCTGAAGTTCCCTTTATCACCGTGTTCTGGAAGGAAGACGAAAGCCGCCTCGCGAAAAAGTGCGCCAGCGCCGGAGCCTGGGATACTCACGGAAACAACTTCAACTGTCTGAAGGAAAATCTGCTGCCGGAGTTCGATCGCGGATTTTCCGCGCTGCTGGAAGACCTTGCGCAGCGCGGTCTGCTGGATCAGACGCTGGTGATGGTGACCAGCGAAATGGGCCGCACACCGCGCATCGGCGATCCTCGGTCCGGCGGAGTCGCCGGTGCCGGCCGCGACCACTGGACTCACTGCCTGACCGACATTCTTGCCGGCGGCGGAATTCAGGGAGGCCAGACTTACGGAACAAGCGACAGATTGGGCGAATATCCTGCGGAAAAACCGCTGACTCCCGCCGACGTGACTCGCACAGTTTACCACGCGATGAACATCAACGACCTTCAGGCCACGGATTTCGAAGGCCGGCCGTTCAACCTGCTGGCCGACGGCGACGTCATCACGGACTTGTTCTGAAGCCGGCGAGTCAGGGCATCCGGCAAATGACGTGCTGAAGATGCACCGCCCACCGCGCCAGGCGCGGCGGCGGCGCAGGCACGTGGCGCATGGCGACGCAACAATCGGCTCGCCCCATTCACCACTGTCCGTGTACAATCGGTGAGGCACTTCGGCACGTGCCGTGGACACCGGGACGACGCTCTGGCGCTGTCGCGCTTTCTCTGGCGGAGACCTCATCGAATGCCCGCAGACATTCGCCTGACAACCATCATCGCAGTCCTGGCAGCAGTGCTGCTGACTTCCGCTGCAGCGCCGGCGTCTGATGATGCCGCAGCCGGCTCCGCCGCGGCGAAGCAGGAATCGTCGCCGAAATCCGGCCTTCGAGTGGACATTCTGGAGGTCACGGTCAATCTCGAAAGGACTGTGACGAAGCCACTCGATGCCGCTCGAAGCGTTGCCGTGCGAACGATGGTATCCAACACGCTGGATCGACCGCTGGAAGTAAAGCTCAGCGATATTCAATTGACGTGTGACGGAACCGCTTTCAGCCCGAATCCTGTGTATCCCGATGCGCTGCTGAAGGAAGACCGCACTCTGGCTCCTGGCGAGGAGATTGCTGGCTGGCTCGCGTTTTCGATCGCCGGGCCGGTTACCGATGAACCGGAGCTGACGCTGACGTGGCAGGTGAACGGAAAAACGCTGTCCTGGTCGATCAACGGAGAGTTGCGTCGACTGCTGAATGTGAAGACGGAACGGATCGGCCCGGACAATTGTCTGGCTGTCATGACGCTGAACGATGCGATCGACAGGGAAATGATTTGGGTCCTGTCGACGGCGTTCCGCGAACTTCACGAAGCCGGCATGCGGCGACTGGTCGTCGTCAGCATTGGCGAATCGCATTCGCCGCAGCGCGGAGTGATCACGTCATGGCTGGCCACCGCTCGCATCGGCAACGAAGAAATGCGTCTTCCGACAGGTCCGCAGCCCCGGTCTCCCGTGCAATTTCCGGTGTTTCATGCCGCAGGTTTCGGCAATTCGACCGGCAACTATCGAGTCGGCCGGCGATACCGGAATTCCGGCGGTTCCACCTTTCTGCATCCGGATCGGGAACGCGCGGTCGCCGCGGCTTTGCAGGATCTGTACCAGCGCCAGCCGGTGGATACGGCACTTGCGGGACTGCAGAGTTCTGAACCAGGCATCCGCCGCGCGGCGCTGTCGACCAGCATCGATCGGCTGACTCCCGAGCAACTGCGGCAGGTCATCGCTGATGTCGCTTCCGCACCGGCGTCGCAGCAGGCTCTTGTCGCAGAGCTGCTGAGTCAGGTGGCGTATCCCGGAGTTGTGGAATCGCTGCGGAACTTTGTTCTGAGTTCCGACGCGGAAGTATCTCAGGCCGCGCTGAATTCGCTGGTGCAGTGTCTGTCGCCCGAGACCGATCGCGTCGTGCACGAAATCTGGCTGACCAGCGTCGACAACGCCGGTTTTCGGGAACGGATCGTCAACGAAATGCTGAGCGCCGATGACGATCGGTGGTCGTCCTACGTTCGCGAAACCGCCGAACTACTGCTGGATCGAGCCGCGCGGTCAGCATCAGAACCACCGTCGTCCGCTGATTCCGCTGAACCGAAAGATCCGCCGGACGAAGCACCGGACAAACCTGTGGCACACGCGGCTCCAGCCGATTCCAAAGACACACCCGCGCCGCTGTCCCGTTCTGAATCGCAGTTGCTGCAGCGAACTCTGGCGTTCTTTGAGGAACATGAGGAACCGGGCTTCGTGCATTTTGCCAGGGCTCGCGTTCTGGAGATTCACGAACCGGAGACGCAGGACCGCGTTCTGGAATTTCTGCTGGCATTCAATGATCCGACCGATGCGGAACTGGCGCGGCAGTACATCGATCTGCGGCTTCCGCACGGAACCACGTCCGACCGGCTGATTGCCGTGGTCACACAGTTTCCCGACAAGCGCTACACCGAACGGCTGCTGGAGCTTTCGAAGAACGCGTCGCTGCGGTCTTCTGTCCGCAACAATCTGATGACCGCCGCCATCCACTGTGCGACGGGACGGCAACTGGACCCGCTGATCGAAGATTTCAACGGGCTGGACGATTCCGCTCAGACTCTGCTGCTGCAACAGCTTGCTGCGTCGAATCATCCGCGATGGCTGGAGCTGGCGGAAAGCACGCTCGGCAAGAACCCGGCTCGCGACGGAGCCGTTCTGCGGATCATGGGCGCGAATCCGTCGCCGGAGTCATTGAATCTGTTGCTGCGGCTTCTGGAGCAAACGCGACTGCGTGCCGACTCCGAAGAAGAATTCGACCGTAAGGAAGCCGGATACGCTCAAAACCTGATTGCTCAGGTCAGCACGTTTTCTCACCCCGAAGCCAAACGCATCCTCAACCGCTGCTACATCTCGCGTTCCTCAATGTTGCGAGGACAGGCAAAGCTGGCGATACAGCGTTCGTTACAAAAGTCGCCCGGCATTGCAGATTATATCAGGATGAGCCAGGCGACCGACCAGCGGCAGTACAGCGAAGCTCTGGAAGCCGCCAGCGATGCCATCGCCAAAGATCCCTTTATGGCGGACGCCCTGCATTCGCGAGCGTCGCTGTATCTTCGTGACAACAGGATCGGTCCGGCGCTGCGGGATCTGGAGGAGTCCATTCGACTGCAGCCGGAAGACATCGTCGCCGAAAGTACGCTGGCGATTGCCCGCATCCGCAGCGGTGATGTCGCAGCGGGCCTGGAATACGCGGATGAAATCCTGTCCCGGGTTCCTGAAGAGGCAGGAGACATGCGCTGGATTACGCTCTACAACACGGCCTGCGCCTATGCCCGAACCGACGAAGTTCCCGGCATCAGTGACGAAAAGCGGGAGCAGTATCTGGATCGCGCGGTGGATCTGTTTTCCAGGTCCATCGAATCCGGGTTCGGCGACGTTGGCCACGTCCTGAATGACCCCGATCTGGACGCACTTCACAATCGACCGGAATGGGAATCCCTGCTGAGAACGATGGCCGAGGTGGCGAAACGACCAAAGGAACCGAAGGAAGAGTGATGTCCATTCTCCGCGGAGTGCCAGCGGAAAATCCTGGTGCCGAACCTCGCGGCGTCGCACCGGAACTGCTGTCGTTCCGCAGACGTCTCCCCATTTCGCCGAAGAGCCCTTTTTCGACCCAAATACTTGTGTGGTTCGGTGAGGCACACGCGGGTCGGCAGGAGCCGCGCCCTCACAAGCGCCGGTGGCACATCTGCAGCCGGTCTGGTCTGCATCGAAACCGGGTTCGATAATCCTGCAGGCCCTGCACCGGGAACCGATATTCTCCCGGCACCTATGGCGGCAGGTGCGGGCCGGGCCGCATTCCCGGACGACACGACGGATGCCGCGGTGGACCAGCGCGGCCCATCAGGCGATCGAGCGTCGCCTGGGCGTCGTAGTGCGGATTCGTCATGCTCTGCGTCCAGCCGGAATTCGTGGAATGCCCGACATGCAGCCCCATGCGACGCCGCCAGGGTTCGGCGAACGCGGGCAGAACATTCGTCCCGAATCCCATCACCGACTCGTAGCCCGGTGATCCCGGCGCTCCGTAGCAAATCATTGCGTTGCCCGGACAGACGGGATGATCCAGTCCCAGAATGTGTCCCACTTCATGAGCCAGAGTGTGAAAGTCCTGGTACACGGCTCCTTCGAAACCTGGCTCCGAAAGGAAGTCGCGGTTGCAGAACCGGCCTCGATCGCGGCCGGACGATCGCTGGATCCACGATCGAAACACGTGTCTTTCATCCGGCGCAAGGTAGTAACAGCCGATGGTGACGTGAGATTCGGATAGCGAATCAACGACCTGCACGTCCAGAGCGCAGGTGACGTAGGGAAAGGGAGTTGTCTCGTCGTTGCCGGGAGCCCTCAGTTCGGCCAGATTCGGAAGCGTGGCCGGCGGCGTCAGAAACAGACGACGCGACCAGATGCGTTCGCAGGTATCGTCAAACCGTCTGCGAAACACCGCCCAGTCTCCGGGATCCCACCGCTGGATCTGATAGGTGTTCCCAGAGTCATTGAACGATCCGCGGTGATCGGTGCCGCGAGGATTGAGCTGGTACAGGTGAAACTTCACGATCAGCGTCAGTGTCGAACCGTTGTCACGGTGATTCGGCGGACTCAATTCTGAATCAAACGAACCGCCCCGCGTGATGATGTGTTCGATCGCCATGTTGTCGCTCCGCTATGAACTCTGTGAACCCGATGTTGTTCCGGAATCCGGACGGACACTGCACACAGCATTTCCGACAGGCAAACCACGTACCGTTTTTGGCACGTTCAGCACAAGGCACGCTTGAGTCGAACGAATGGACTCCCGCTGCAAACGCCAATTCACGGCGGAACAGCCTGTTCCCGCGACGCATGCCCGGTGCCTGTCGCCGTCACCCAGCGAGTGACTCTTCGTTAACGAACTGAGAATTCGTCAGACGGGACGTCCGGCTCCTCGGCTGTTCTAACCCGAGCTGTGTGCAGTTAAGCGCGCCGATGGCGCACGATTGTGGCTCTTCCGGGAATGCGGCGTGTTGGCGGCACTCACGTCACTGCCTCCGGCCGACGATGTATCGGCGCGGTTTGACGACGGAAGGATGATGGGCAAGAATCGCGAAACCTTTCCCCGGCTCGTCAGCCGCTGTCGCTATAACGACGCCTGTCCGCCGGTGCCGATCGCGGGAAGGCCGCTTCAGCGATCGAGCGTTGTTCCGAGGTGCCGCTGATCAGGGAGCAACCCGCCGCCATGATTTCCGACCTTGTCCGATACACCAGCGTTCTGGCGATTGTTGGTGACATTCTCAAGGTGCGTGCCCGAGATGTTGGATTTGGTGAGCTGGCGGTTGTGGAGAATCCCGACGGCCGGACGTCGCTGGCTCAGGTCATCGAACTGGACCGCGACATCGTTTCACTGCAGGTTTTTTCCGGCGGAACAGGATTGTCCACGAAGTCGCGCGTAAGCTTCCCCGGACATTCCATGCAGGTAACGTTTTCTCCGGCGATTGCCGGACGCATTTTTCGAGGTTCGGGCGAACCGATTGACAACGGACCCGATCTTTCCGGTGAACCCGAGATTCCCATCGGCGGCCCTTCCGTGAATCCCAAAATGCGCGTCGTGCCGCAGAAGATGATTCACACTCAGGTCCCCATGATCGACCTGTTCAACTGCCTGGTCGAAAGTCAGAAAATCCCGATCTTCTCCGTCGCCGGTGAACCGTACAACCAGTTGCTCGCGCGCATCGGCATTCAGGCAGACGCGGACGTCATCGTCTTCGGCGGCATGGGGCTGATCTTCGACGACTATCATTTCTTCCGCACAACGTTCGAGGACGAAGGGATTCTTGGCCGGACCGTGATGTTCGTGAACCAGGCATCCGACCCCATCGTCGAACGGCTGCTCGTTCCCGACATGGCTCTGAAGGTGGCCGAACGCTTCGCGGTGGAAGAAGGCAAGCGAGTTCTTGTTCTGCTGACCGATATGACAGCCTTCGCCGACGCGCTGAAGGAAATCGGCATCGCCATGGAACGCGTTCCGTCCAACCGCGGCTATATGGGCGACCTCTACACGCAGCTCGCCCAGCGCTATGAGCGAGCCTGCGACTTCAAGGGAGCGGGCTCGGTCACGATTCTCGCTGTGACGACAATGCCCGGCGACGATGTGACGCATCCGGTACCCGACAACACGGGTTACATCACGGAAGGTCAGTTCTATCTGCACGACGGCATGATCGATCCGTTTGGTTCACTGTCTCGACTGAAGCAGCAGGTCATCGGCAAGGTGACTCGCGAAGATCACGCTCAGGTCATGAACACAATGATCCGACTGTATTCAGGAGCCAAAGAAGCGGAAAAGAAACAGGCCATGGCCTTCGACCTGTCGGCGTTCGACCACAAGCTGCTGCGGTTTGGAAGACTGTTTGTCGACCGATTCATGAATATCGACGTTTCCATGCCGCTCAATGACGCTCTGGACCTGAGCTGGAAGACACTCGCCGAATGTTTTGACGCCGACGAACTGCTGATGAAGCAGTCACTGGTGGATAAGTACTTTGGAAGAGTTGAGAGTTGACCCATGTCTCTCGCAATCAACAAAACATCGCTCAAACAACAACGCGACCAGTTGGCGATGTACAACAGGTTTCTGCCATCGCTCGATCTGAAGCGACAGCAGTTGATCGCCGATTTTCAAAAGGCGAAAAGTGTGATCGCCGCAACCGAACGCGAGATCGCTCACCTGGAAACTGAGAACGCTGAGCTGTTCGCTTTGCTCGGAGCAAGCGAGCAGGATTTGTCCGGACTTGTGACAGTGGCATCCGCGGACTTCGGCGAAGAAAACGTCCTGGGTGTTCGACTGCCGACGCTGGGGAACGTGACGTTTCGTCGGCAGGAGTATTCCATGCTGGCGAAGCCGTTCTGGGTCGATCTGCTGGTGGAACTACTGGAATCAATGGCGCGACTCAGCCTGCGACAACACGTCGAACAACAACGTGTCCAACGATTGAACGAAGCTGTTCGAAAAATCACTCAGCGAGTGAACCTGTTCGAAAAAGTGCTCATTCCGCGCGCGGAGGAAAACATTCAGCGGATTCGCATCTACCTGGCCGATGCCGAACGCACGGCCGTTGTGCGTTCCAAAATTGCCAAAGCCAAACGCCAGCAGACAGCGCAATCCAGGAGGCTCGGCTGATGGCAATTGTCCCGGTTCGCAAAGTCTGCCTGATCGGCAGTGCGCGGCAAAAGCAGGAGTCAGCTGGACCGGCTGCAGAAGCTGGGTTGCATACACCTGCTGGATCTGAGTGGTCGTCGAAAGTCGAGCAGTCCGCCGCACGATATCTCGACCGAAACTCTCCGCGCCGTTCGGTATCTGCAGACCTGTCACGAGCATCATCGGCAGGCCACAGACGAATCTGACTTTGACTTTGAAGGCATCGTGCATCAGGCGCTGAAACTGGAACGTCACGAACAGGAATTGAACGAGGAACGCGACGAGTTACTGCTGGCCGTGAAAAATCTGCAGCCGTGGGGCGATTTTCGACTGCCGAACAACGGAGAACTCCGTTCGCTGAAATTATGGTTCTACATTCTTCCGCATCATCGCCGTGCCGAACTGACAAGTCGCAAGGAAGCGTGGCAGGTGGTGTCTCGCGACAACCGGTTTGATTATGTTGCTGTCGTCAACGAAAGCGAACCGGCCGACATGCCGGTGCCGCGAGTCCGCCTGGACGACAGGCCGCTGTCAGAACTGCGACAACGACTGAAGTCTGTCGATGCGGAGCTTGAAGAACTGCACTTTCGCCGGGTCTCGCTGACAAGGTGGAACGCGCTGCTGTCGCGAGCGATCGCGATCGCCGAAGACCGCGCGGAACTGCGGCACGCGGCCGAACGTGCCTGGGACGATCCCTCATTGTTTGTCGTTCAGGGCTGGGTGCCGCAGCCGCGGCTTGACGAGCTTCAAGCATTCTGCCGCGACGAAGCAATGTCGCTGACCGTGGAAGCTCCTGCCGACGACGATCACCCGCCGACGCTGCTGCATAATTCCGGCGTCACCGAAGGCGGCGAACAGGCCGTGACCTTTTATACAACGCCCGATTATCGCGACTGGGATCCGTCGTCGATCGTGTTTGTATCGTTCAGTCTGTTCTTTGCCATGATCATGGCCGACGCCGGTTACGCTGCGCTGCTGGCCGTCGTCCTGCTGCTGGTCTGGAAACGGCTCGGCCGGATGGATGGCGGACGGCGGCTGAGAAAACTTGTCCTGGCAGTCGTGGGGGCTTCCGTCGCTTACGGTGTTGCCGTGGGAAGCTATTTCGGTGTGACGCCGAGTGACGCATCGTTCGCGGGAACACTGCATGTCATCGACGCGACCGACACGCGGTTGATGATGCTGATTTCGGTGGCGGTGGGAGTCATTCATCTGGTGATCGCGAATCTGGTGCTGGCCTGGCACCGACGGCATTCCCTGCGCATGATCGGATCGCTGGGATGGGTGGCAGTCCTGGCCGGTGGCCTGGCATTCGGATTCGGCAGGGCCGGCATCGAGCCTCAGAATGCCCTGTCAATCTTCGGCGGCTGGGCCATTGCTGTCGGAGGTGTCGCCGTCCTCCTGTTCAGCAGCCAGCGGCCGTTTGCCGGAGCGAAACTGAAAGATCACGGACTGCGGCTGGTTGATGGCATCCTGTCGCTGACGAGTATTTCCAAAGCCTTCGGCGACGTGCTGAGCTATCTGCGGCTGTTTGCCTTGGGCCTGGCGAGTGCTCAGCTTGCCATCACATTCAATGACCTGTCCCATCAGGCGAGTGGCACCGCGGGTGTCGGCAGTCTGCTGGCCCTTCTCGTGCTGCTGATCGGTCACAGTCTGAATTTTGTGCTGATCGTGATGAGCGGCGTGGTTCACGGACTGCGTCTGAACTGTATCGAATTCTTCGGCTGGGGACTGGAAGGCGAAGGGTTTCCGTTTCGGCCGTTTCGTAAGAGGGTGAAATAGTTATGGACAGCATCATACTTTTGCTGGGCTGGGCGGGCGTGTTTCTGCCGACAGCGCTGGGCGCGATTGGCAGCATGATCGGTTGTGCTCGCGCGGGTCAGGCGGCCGCCGGAGCGCTGCTGGACGTCGAAAGCGGCTACGGACGTCTGGTCGGGCTATCGGCGCTGCCGTCGTCGCAGACGATCTATGGGATTGTGGTCACGATGCAGTTCAACCGCGCAGTGACGATGGAAGCGGCTCCCGGATTCTTCTCGATTGGGCTGCTGGTCGGTCTGGCTCTGCTGTTCAGCGGGATGTACCAGGGTTCGTGTTGTGCGGCGGCCATCAATACAACGAAGTCCAAACCGGAAGTCTTCGGTCTGTCGGTCGCTCCGGCCGCGATCGTGGAAGGTTTCGCCGTGTTTGCCTTCATCTTCGCGATGATCGTCGGCGGCGGAATCCCCGGCGGTGGGGAATAGATGCGACGCACACAGCAGACAACATTTGCCATTCAGGACTGACTGTTATATGACGACAGACCGTATCACATCCGGCGTCGACGATCTCATTCAGCGGCTGCGCGAAGAAGGCGTGGCGACCGGAAAGACCGAAGCCGACGAAATCGTGGAGAACGCGCGTCGCCAGGCCGAACAGCGTCTCGAGACCGCTCGGCAGCAGGCGGAGCAGATCGTCCAGAAGGCACGCGACGAAGCCAGCCATACAAAGCGGGCTGGCGAAGAAGCCGTCCAACTGGCCGTCCGTGACGCGATGCTGAGCCTGAAAGCAGACGTCGCCAGGCAGTTTGCTGATCGCATCCGGCATCTGGTCAGTCACGAACTGCGGAACGGAGACTTCCTAAAACAACTGATCCTGGAAGTCGCCGGTCGCGCGGCTCCGTCGGCCGACAGGACGGCTCAGATTCTGCTGCCCAACGAATCGGTCGGGCTGGAAGAGCTGCGTCGCAATCCGGAAGAAGCGGAAGAAGGGACGCTCAGCCACTACGTCGTCACGATCATGAAGGACATGCTGCGCGAAGGCATGGACGTGGGCGTTCGCGACGACGAATCTCCCGGGATTCGCATCGCTCTCAAGGACGACGACATCGAAATCGATCTGACGGACAGATCCATCGCGACCCTGCTGCTGCGTCACCTGACGCCAAGGTTCCGGGCGATGATGGAAGGCATCGTGCAATAGGGGTGTTTCGGGCTCATCCGGAAAATGGGGTTGTTGATGGAACAGCGTTTCAGGCCCGGCGGGCCGACACAACCTCAGCCGGTGGCGTCAGCCACCGGTCAGGCGCGGAATTCCTGGCAAGAGCCCCGACGGAGGGGCGATACAGCTTTCACCGCAGTGGATGTGTCGGCCCTTCAGGCCTGCGGACGCGGAGACACCAGCTTCCGGAGCCTGTCGGCTCCGGCTGACGTTGTGCCTGCCCTCCGGGCATCAACAACCGGAAACGCACGGATGTCGGATCGCAACGTCAGATGCGATCGAAGTCTCCGCAGGAATGTCGGCGAACATCCGCAAGCCTTCATCGACCGATCCATCAGCAACACCCCCATTCCCCGGAAGGGCCATATTTCGTTGCCCCACGAGACCGACGGGAGTCGTTGGAAATCCACCTCGCACGGCACGGTTCGGCTTGAGTTCTCAACACCAGCAGCGACACTGAAGATGGGTATCATCGCACACGGACGCTTACACGGTTTCCAAAGCAAGGCATTGTGATGTCGACCATTTCGACAAATCAGCTGACCGCGGAACAGTTCTTCGACTGGGTCCATCAGCCGGAGAACATTGACCGATCTTTTGAACTTGATCGCGGGGAGGTGATCGAAGTGCCGCCACCAGGAAAATATCACGGCTTCGTCTGCGGGAATGTGGCCGGCATTCTTCGAGAGTTTTCGAAGCGTCGCGGTCACGGTTACGTTTGCACCAACGACTCGGGGCTTATTATCGAACGCGACCCCGACAGTGTGCATGGTCCGGATGTCACGTTCTATGACGACGACGAAACCGCCGACGATATGGAACGCCGGTATTCGACGAAGCCGCCGCTGCTGGCTGTGGAGGTCATGTCTCCCAATGACCGGGTGAACCGAGTGATGAGCAAAGTCGGCCAGTTGCTGGATTACGGTGTGCCGGTTGTGTGGGTCGTTGATCCGGAAGCCAAAGATGTCAGTATCTGCCGGGCCGGGCAGCAATCAAAGCTGCTGACGGATGCCGACACGATCCGCGGCGAGGCAGGCCTGGCGGATTTCGAATGTCCCGTCGCCGAGTTCTTCGCCATGCCAGGCAGCAAGCGGTGACATCACCTGAATTTTGAAGCTGCCTGCACCGGAATTCATGGTACCAGGATTCGTCGAACCGTGACATCTTCGACCGACTACTACATGCTGGTTGCCAGTCTGCCGCACATGCCGCGGTCGTTTGAAGTCGAGCAGGTGCCGATCAGTCGGATTCGACTGCAGCAGCGGCTGTCGATTCTCGGCGATGACGACAGAGCGGTCGTCGATCAGATGCAGAGTTTTCTGTTGTGGGATCGGCAGCATCGGGAACGCACCGACGAAGAAGTACGTCTGGAATACGATCGGCTAATGAGCACAATTTCCAACGAACTGCTGCGGGATATTATTTCTCACCGCATGGACGTGCGGACGATCACCAGTGCGTTTCGTCGGCGCCGCCTGGAACAGCCTCCGCCGACCGAGGTGGGACAGTTCGTCGACCATATTTCGCGACACTGGACTCACCCCGACTTCGCGCTGGCTCGGCGGCATCCCTGGATTCCACAGTTCCGCGAACACTTCGAAGCCAATGAACCTCAGCGGGCCGAACGGCAACTGCTGCTGAGCAACTGGAATCGCTGGAGCCGCCAGGCGGACCGTTATCATTTTTCGTTCGAGACCATATTGCTTTATCTGGCTCGCTGGGAAATCGTGGATCGCTGGACACGGCTTGATGAAGCAACAGGACGCGAGCGGTTCGCAACACTTCTGACGGAAGCGATTGGAGATCATGGCGGTATCAACCACTGAAGCACCGGCCCAGGCGACGGTGTCCGGAGTCAACGGCAACATTGTGTCCATTGACGTTCCGGACGGAACCATCGTGAAGAACGAAGTCGCCTTTGTCTGCACGGGCGACGGGCGATTGAAGGCCGAGGTCGTGCGCGTGTACGGCCGTTCGGCCGATCTGCAGGTGTTTGAGGACACTCCCGGAGTGCGCGTCGGCGATCGCGTCGAACTGACTCACCGGCTGCTGTCTGTGTCGCTTGGTCCGGGGCTGCTGGGAACGGTCTACGACGGCCTGCAGAATCCTCTGGAGACGCTGGCCGGCCGCGACGGCATCTTTCTGCGCCGCGGCCATTATGTGGATTCACTCGACGCGGAACACAAATGGTCGTTCGTGCCGCGACGACGAGCGGGCGACCGCGTTCGGGCCGGCGATGTTCTGGGAACGGTGGAAGAACGTGGCATCGAACACAAAATCATGGTGCCCTTCGACCTGGCCGGCCAGAGGGAACTGACGTGGATTCAGGGAGGCAGCTTCAGTGTCGACGAACCGATCGCCCGCGTTCATGACGGACGCGCGGACAGGCCGGTGACGATGAGGCAGCGGTGGCCGGTGCGGGTTCCTCTGCCGTCGGAAATGCTCAGCCGTCAGCAGGTCGAACGCAGATACCCCAGCGGCCCGCTGGTGACCACGATCCGAGTCATCGACACGTTCTTTCCCGTCGCGCGAGGCGGCACGGCCTGTATTCCGGGACCGTTTGGCGCGGGCAAGACAGTTCTTCAAACGCTGATTGCTCGCTATTCGGCGGTGGACCTCGTCATTGTGGTCGCGTGCGGGGAACGGGCGGGCGAAGTCGTTGACACGATCAATGAGTTCTCTCACGCTCAGGATCCGCGCACGGGCGGTTCGCTGATGGATCGCACGATTATTGTCTGCAACACGTCGTCGATGCCGGTCGCCGCGCGGGAAGCCTCGATCTATACGGGAATCACTCTGGGCGAATACTATCGGCAGATGGGACTGGACGTTTTGCTGCTGGCGGATTCCACCTCGCGATGGGCTCAGGCCATGCGGGAAACGTCCGGACGGCTGGAAGAAATTCCGGGCGAAGAAGCCTATCCGGCATATCTGGATTCCGCGATCAGAAGCGTCTACGAGCGAGCGGGCGTGCTGGCGTGTCCGGACGGCCGTTCCGGAAGTCTGACGATGGTTGGCACGGTATCTCCGGCCGGCGGCAACTTCGAAGAACCGGTCACGCAGTCGACTCTGGGAACCGTGAAGACGTTCCTGGGACTGTCGTACGACCGCGCCTACCGGCGCGCGTACCCGGCGATCGATCCGCTGATCAGCTGGTCCCGGTACCGCGAACAGCTTCGCGAGTACTTCGATTCGCAGGTGCATCCTGGCTGGACGGAACTTGTGGATTCTCTGGCGGACCTGTTGCGGAAAGGCGACGGCATTCACCAGATGATGCAGGTCACCGGCGAAGAAGGGATTTCACTGGAAGATTTCGTGACGTACCAGAAGTCGGTCCTGCTGGACATCGCGTATCTGCAGCAGGATGCCTTCGACGAGGTGGACGTCTCTGTTCCGCTGGACCGACAGAAGCAGATGCTCCTGCTGCTGCAGAAGCTGATCGACCGCGAGCGTCTGTTCACGAACAAAGACCAGGTCCGCAGCTATTTCACTCGCCTGACCGGCCTGTTCCGCAATCTGAATTACTCGCGCCAGGATTCGCAGGAGTTTCAGTCGTACCTGCGTCAGATTGAGGAACTGCCGACGATGGATTCCCGCGATGCGGACGTGCCGGGGGATTCATCCATCGATCAGTGAACCGGTCGGCGATCAATCTTTCCTCCGGTCCGGCCGCGGCGTGTTCCGCAGAATGCACAGCGCCGAGGCAATCACGCCATCAGAAAACGCAGGCTGTCTTCCGCCTTCTTCCGCTTTTGTGCGTCTTCGATGAATCGCAGGATTGTGTGGAATCCGTAAAGCGTTTTGATGCGATGCGTCAGCCGGGCTTCGTCTCGTTTCAGATCGCCGGTCCAATACGCCGGTTCGCCGGGATCGTGTTCTGAGCGCTGCAGCGGGCCCAGATCGGATGCGACATCCGGCAGCGTTCGCCAAAGACGAATATGATGCCGGTGAGCCTCAAAGCCCTGCCTTGCGAGTTCTTCGTAGCCGAAACGGGATAACTCCGTCAGGCCGGCCGTGTGGTTGATAATGTGCCACATGCTTCCGAAACCCTGCCTTCGAATCGCGACGGAACTTATCAGCTCATCGATGACCACTTCGACCATTTCCTGTTCCGACTGATACAACTCGAAGCCGTCATCGGTTGCGACGGTCACCTGTTCGCCCTGTAACCAGCCGCGTTCCTTCCCGTAGTAGCCGCGCCCCGCGGTGGCTCCGTTGAATCCCCGGATCAGCTTCCGAATGCCTTCCACCATGGCCGGCGTCGCGTACTCGGGGTGGTCATGCAGCGCGCGGATGGCGATGGATGCGAAGATGACGTTGTGGCCCGACTGCCGGGTTCCGCCAATGTTTTCCGCCAGCGCCTGAGCAATGACGGGAATCAGTTTTTCGTCCGCGGCTTCGTCAGCCAGCGGCTCGAACAATTCGTGCGACGTGATGCCGGCTTTCTTTGCATTGAACCAGATGGCTTCTTCGCCCTTGATGATCCGGTCAAGCTCACGTTCGACTCCCAGGTGTACGGCCTCATCCAGATCACTGTTGTCTTCGCCCCAAAAATACCCGGCAGCGACGGCGGCTCCCAGATGTCCGGCCAGAGCACTGGCTTTGTGCGCATTCGCAAGCCCGTACAGTCCCTTGTGAAGGTAGTCAAAGTCGATCATGGATCCGGCTCCCGTCTGAATTCCGCGGGTGAATGCTGTTGCAGGCATCTTACACGGTTTGTGCATCCGAATCTTCCCGCGCCGGTGCGGCGATGGTCGCCGGCGTGTCGGGATTTTGCTGACACGGCGGTGCATTGCGATCCCGAAACGCACACGTGCGCCAGTCGACACACCTTTTCATTGCGTGGATTCGGGCGTGGAAGCAGCCAGGCGGCGCATTTGTCTGCCAGCCGCAGATTCGCGAGATCATTCACTTCGGCGAGACTCACAACCCACGGCGGTGAACGTGGCGACGTCCGCTGCCGCGCAGCACATTGCGCTGTGAGAATCGCGCCTTATCGGCATACCGTTTGCCGCCTCCACAACAGACCGCGCGGGCCGGTGTTGGTGTTTCCGTGGCTGATTTTCGAAGGGAGACTGTGATGAGACATTTCATCATTTCTGGATTGATGGTCGCTGGACTTTGCTGCGTCGCTCCGGCCACGGCGCGGGGATTTCAGATCATCACCTACCAGCAGCCGGTGGCATCGGTGAGCTACTATTCGCCGCCGGTTTACTACTCTGCGCCGGCGTATTATCCGTCGACGGTGTACTACTATTCGGCCCCGGTCTACTATCCGCCGGTGCCGCGGTACACGTATCGGTATCGCTATGTTCCTTCGTATGCCTACGCGGGACCGCGCTACAGTGTCGGCTTTCGCAGCGGTTACCGAGGCCCGTCGGTGCGAGTTTACTACGGCGGCAGACCTCGACGCATTTACCGCTGGTAGCGGCAGTGATGCGCTGAACCGCGCCGCAGACAAGTGTTGAGTGGGCTCTGGTCGACAGGCCAACAGTTGTGGACGCCATCAACCAAAACGCCCCGAACCCAGCGGCTGACAGTTCGCATACGGCACATGAGGCGGCTGACTGGCACCTGCAGTCGGCCGCTGATGTGCTGAACCGATTGCGGTCGTCCGAGGTCGGCGTCTCTGCGGACGAAGCCCGCAGACGCCTGCTGCGTTACGGCCCCAATCTGATCGAGGAACGAAGGCGGACGTCGGCACTTCTTCGGCTGCTGCTTCAGTTCCGCAATCCTCTGATCTACGTGCTGCTGGTGACGGCGGTCATCACGGTGACGCTGCGTGACTGGATCGACGCCGGCGTTATTCTGGGCGTTGTCGTCATCAACGCCGTGATCGGCTTCATTCAGGAATCGAAAGCCGAGCAGGCGATCGACAGCCTGAAGAAGATGCTGGCGCCTCAGGCGATCGTGCTGCGCAGCGGAAAACAGACCAGTGTTCCGACATCCGAACTCGTTCCGGGCGATGTCGTCGTGCTTCACGGCGGCGACAAGGTGCCGGCCGATCTGCGATTGATTCAGTCCAGAAATCTGCAGGTCGACGAAGCGCCGCTGACGGGAGAATCTCTGCCCGTGGAAAAGTGCGTCGACGTTCTGAAAGGTGACGTGTCGCTGGCAGATCGACGCAACATGGCATTCGGCGGGACGCTTGTCACCGCGGGCACCGGAACCGGCATGGTGGTCGCCACCGGCCACGCCACACAGATCGGCCGAATCGCCGGAATGCTGGAAGACGTCCGCGGAGTCGACACGCCGCTGATTCGCCGTCTGGCGGAATTCAGCAACGTCATCACGGTCGCCATCATCGTGTTCTGCGTTGTGATCTTCATCGCAGGAGTCCTCTCGGGACAGACTCCGCTGGTGATGCTGATGTCCGCAGTCGCGCTGGCTGTGTCGGCGATTCCTGAAGGTCTGCCCGCCATCATGACGATCGCGCTGGCCATCGGCGTGAAGCGTATGGCCGCGCGGAATGCGGTGATTCGCAAACTGCCGGCCGTTGAAGCCCTGGGCAGCACCACCGTCATCTGCACCGACAAGACCGGCACGCTGACTCGCAACGAAATGACGGTGACGCGAATCGCCACAGCGGCCGGTCGCTATACCGTCACCGGTACCGGCTACGAACCCACCGGAACCGTCCTCGACAGTCAGCAGAACACTGTCGGGCTCGAAGCCGCGCCGGAACTCAGCGAACTGCTGCGGGCCGGCGTTCTGTGCAACGACGCCAGCCTGCGACATCATGACGGGCAGTGGAAGATCGACGGTGACCCGACGGAAGGTGCGCTGCTGGTGCTGGCGGAGAAGGCCGGACTGTCGGTCGATGATCTCCGCCGGACGCGACCTCGAACAGACGTGATGCCTTTCGAAGCCGATAACCAATACATGGCCACGCTGCACCGGAATCCGTCCGGCAGCGCGGTGATCTTTGTGAAGGGATCGCCGGAGGCCGTGGTGTCTCGCTGCAGCCAGGAATGGCACCACGATGCGGAGTTTGCCGCGGTCACATGGAAGGGCATCGCGGAACAGATGGCGTCGGAAGGGCTGCGAGTTCTTGCAATCGCCGAAAAGCAGGTCGATGCGCAACTGACGATTCTGAACCCGGACGACACGCAGTCCGAACTGAAGCTGCTGGGACTGGTGGGAATCATGGATCCGCCGCGAGACGAAGCGGTGACGGCGGTTCGTAAGTGTCACGCGGCGGGAATCCGAGTCAAGATGATCACCGGAGATCACATCGCCACAGCTCGATCCATTGGCCGGGAAATCGGCATCAGCGACGGCCACGGCGCTGTGACGGGAACGGAGCTGGATGCGTTCGACGATGAAACGTTCCGCAAAACCGCTGCCGAAGCGGACGTGTTCGCGCGCGTTTCGCCGGCACAGAAACTCAAGCTGGTTCAGGCGCTGCAGGCACAGGGCGAAGTCGTTGCCATGACCGGTGACGGCGTCAATGATGCACCCGCTCTGAAACAGGCGGACATCGGCGTGGCGATGGGAATCACGGGCACGGAAGTCGCCCGGGAGGCCGCCGAAATGGTCCTGCTGGATGACAACTTCGCCAGCATTGAGCGGGCGGTGGAAGAGGGTCGCACCGTCTTCAACAACCTGAAGAAGACAATCCTGTTTATCCTGCCGACCAACGGCGGCGAATGCCTGACGCTTGTCGCGGCGCTGCTGATGGGAATCACGCTGCCGATTCTGCCGCTGCACATTCTGTGGATCAATCTTGTCACGACCGTGGCGCTGGCGATCACGCTGGCCTTTGATCCAATCGACCATGACGTGATGCATCAGCCGCCGCGAAATCCGAAGTCACCGCTGGTCGACCGGTTGCTGATCTGGAGAATCGTTTACGTATCGATTCTGATGGCGGCGGGGACGTTCGGGCTGTTCTTTTTCGAAGTGCGAGCCGGCCACAGCGTTCAAGTCGCACGCGCTGTGGCGGTCAACGTGATCGTCTTTTTCGAGGTCGCGTACCTGTTCAACAGCCGCCATCTGACAGACTCCATTCTGAATCGCGCGGGCCTTTTCGGAAACTCGGTCTCCTGGTGGGGCGTTGCGGCCGTGCTGGTATTTCAGAGCCTCTTCACGTATTGGCCGCTGGCGAATTCATTGTTCGAAGTGCAGCCGCTGACGCGCTGGATGTGGATGCGAGTCGCTGCTGCCAGTGCCGCTCTGTTGCTGCTGGTGGAAGCGGAAAAAGCGGTCTCCCGCAGACTTCGGCGGCGGAATTAACCAACCCGGCCGGATCCGTCATCAGTACAGGTCGCATTCCGATCGGCTGCGGCGAAGCTTCTGAGCCAGACTACGTGCCAGGTTGCGATACAGAATCATGGCGATATCCGTCCGGCGACGTAACAGTTGTTCCAGCCGTCCGCGATCGATCACTGCCAGCAGACAGTCCGACAAAGCTCGCGCGGCCAGCGTGTGGTCTCGCGGCGACACTATGGATGATTCTCCGATCAGGTCACGTTCCACAATGCCGCACGGACTCGTCTGTCCCGGCGCAAACAGGCCGACTCGGCCGCGCAGCACCAGAAACATTTCCGCAGGTTCGCCGTCAACGCGAAACACTTCATCTCCCTCCTGGTATGTCGCCGTTCTGCAGATTTCCGCCACAGTCACGGCCTGTTCATCCGTCATGCCTTCGAAGAAGACAACTTCGCCCATCGCTTCCGACACTGCCGGGACAACTCCCTGGCGGCGAAACCGGGAAAGAACGTGTTGGGCGATCGGCCCGGCGAGTTCCGTGACTTCCGGCTCCGGGATCTCCGGCGGGACCAGCAGCCGTGCCATTCGCACCGAATCCAGCCGTTCGACTTCATGAAACACAATGGCCGGCAGGTATCCACAGGGAAGAAAGCCGCATTCCAGAAACGTCTGCTGCATTTGCGGCGCGTACGCGTTGACGTCAACTTCGATGTATTCAACCTGCCAGTCTTCCCGGCAGGACGTTTCCAGGCTGCGGATCAGAAAATGAATCGGCTGATCATCGACAGACAGCAATTCCACAACTCGCACGGACTTTTCATTCTTGTCGTGCAGAAAGCCGATGGCTCCGACGATCGTCCCGCTTCTTCGGGCGATCAGATAGTTGCAGCGCCGGGCCTGAAGCTGAAATAGGCCGTAGTGCAGTCGCACCGGACCAAATACTTCCCGCCGGTGAACTCGTCCCCGCTGCAGCCGCAATAGTGTGGCATATCCGTCGGTGGACATTTCCTGAAGTTCGAAGTCTTCGATGTGAGGATAAGAAACGGCGGAGTCGGTAACGACGGCGTCGCAGCGGATTCCAAGGTTGCGAAGGCTAAATTCCGCCAGAGGAAACGCTTCGGGAATGACTCGCGGATGATTTCGCCGCAACGCGACGGCCTCACCAAAATGCTGCAGATACAGGGCCACACTTTCCCGGCCGATGAACCTTAGCTTCCACGGCAGGAAGCCGACCGGAACGAACCCGTAGCGGAGCGAGATTCGCTGCGAGAATGCATGAGCCACGCGGTTTTCAACGATGCCCACGTGAATTCTGTCGCGGGCATATCGAAGGCGTGCTTCCATCAGCAACCCGCCGACTCCCTGCCCGCGCGCGTCCGGATGAACGGCCAGCCGCCCGAATTCCGCGGTCAGATCTCCGAACGCTCCCACGTCCATCACAACCGAAGCGGTCCCCAGAACCTTCTGCGATTCCGGTTCCACGGCGACCAGCAGGATGCTGTTGTCAGAGAACACCATGCGCGTCAACGCGTCGGGTTCGAGGAATTCGTGATACGGATATTCCTCGCCGTAAGTCGTCATGAAGACGTCACGGATGCCGAGCACATCTGACGCTTTGGCTTCACGAACTTCCGGCATCCGTCGTCACCTCTGTCTGTCGAAGACCCGTGCGGGAAGTCATCCGCTGACCGGCGATTTCCGCGACGGCCGCGAACCACGCCGCACCGACCGCAAGCGCCTGTTCGTCGAAGTCGAAGCGGCTGGAATGAGCGGGATAGCCCTCCTTGCCAGGCACGAGCGATCCAAAACGGACGTAACACCCCGGAACCTTCTGCAGGTAGAACCCGAAATCTTCGCCGCCCATGTTGGCTGCTCGCATGGAAACCGTACGTTCCGCTCCCACGGCGGCGATCGCAGCCTGCGTCGCAAGCTGAATCATGTCTTCGGAATTGACAACCGCCGGCGTCCCTTCGTGAATCTCCACACTGACCGCGGTGTCATGCAGTTGACCGATGGATTCAGAAATCCGCCGGATCGACGTCTTCAGGTGACGCCGAACGGATTCCTCCTGAGCCCGGATCGTGCCGCGCAGGACGGCAAGGCTGGACAGGACGTTGGGAGCCGTGCCGGCATGGAATTCACCGACGGTAACGACAGACGGATGCGCGGGGTCAACCTCCCGAGACACGATTGTCTGCAGCGCCATGACCAGCAGCGAACCAACGACCACCGTATCCACGGCTTCGTGAGGACGCGCCGCATGACCGCCACCACCGCGAATGGTAATTTCAAACTGGTCCGTGGAAGCGTTCACGGGGCCGGACGAAATCGCGATGCAGCCGGCGTCGTAGTGGCGGTCGACGTGGCCACCGAAGATCATCGAAACACCGTCCAGGACGCCTTCGTCAATCATGCGGCTGGCGCCAAGCCCCGTTTCTTCTGCCGGCTGGAAGATCAGTCGTACAGTCGCCGGAAGCCGACGATCCTTCAGCAGCACCGCAGCACCCAGCACCATCGTCGTATGACCGTCATGACCGCAGGCATGCATCATGCCGCGGACTTCCGAGGCGAATTCCAGACCGGTTTCTTCCTGAACCGGAAGCGCATCCATGTCGCCTCGCACAGCGACGATGACGTCGGGGCGCTCCGGGAATATCCGCGACGACTCCCGTGCCGGCGACGCCGCGGCGATAGCTGATCCCGTGCCTGTCCAGAAATTCGCAGATCTTCTCCGCCGTGCGAGTCTCCTTCCAGCCTGGTTCCGGATGGCGGTGCAGATCGCGCCGCACCTGCACCAGCTCCCGGAACAGTTCATCGGAAACCACATCCATTCGTTGAACTTTCAATCAGACATAATCAGCGTAAGGTCGGCATTCCGCAGTGTGCAACACGCCGGGGGTGACCGTTGTCCGGGCTTTGTGTTCGCGAACCACGGACAGCCAGCGGTCGCAACGATCGCGAACACCGAAGCCGCCGGCGACGTCGAACGTATTCGGTCCCGGACGCGTTCCTTCGTTCAGCCGAAGACTAAGAACCCCTAACAAAACCTCCGACGCCGCGTTGTGACGTCAGTCGTTGAGATGCACCGCATTGATCCGCCATCCGTGAGTAGAGTGTCCGCGCCATCCTGATGCAAGAAGACTCGGACATCGACCGTTCCACCGGGGGCGACGGTGTCGTTCGTCTGATCGAACGCGTACATGATGCCGCCGACTGCCCCAGACGATGCCGCCGCCAGAATCGCACAAGCAAGGAGGAATTTCATCATTTCCCGCAGCCGATTCAGAAAAGCAAATTCTTATTTCGAAGGTCAATGCAGGTACAGCGAAAGAAGTAGCTCACGAATACACGCAAATTCCAGAGAACCCCCAAGACACAATCGTCGCCATCGATTTCTCGTCAGTCACCTTTTAGGTCGTCCACGACGGCAACCGCCGCCAATGGAAAGTCCCGGAAGGATGATGCAAGTCCGCTGTTTCCGCCACCAACGGAAACCGGGTGGCCGCGAACCGGGGGGCAGTTGGCGGTAGAGGTGATTACGGGTTCAGAACCGTTCGGTAGCGGCTTCGAAACGCGAAGTAGTCGAGGACGTCGATGTCGCCGTCGCCATCGGACTCGAAGGCGCTGTTGAACAGCTCGTCGGACTCAGTGCGGCGGTAGGTGCTGCGGAAAGCGAACAGGTCCGGGCTGTCGACATCGGCCGGATGGCACCTGTGAAAGGTCGGAAAACGTGAGCACGATAAAGTGTGCTACTGGCTGTGCCAGTGCCCACAGTCACGCAACAAAAACACTGGCATAGCCAGTGGCACACCATCGGGGCGTCGACAGTTTCACCCGCCCGCGGTATGATTCTCTGGGGCGGGTGGACAAGATCACGTCGCACGGCAACCAGACGGACGATCCGGACGATGCCACCCCGTCCCGTTTGCCTTTGGAATCACGAATCCACGCCGCTCGGGACAATTTCGTTCCGAGCGGAAGCTCGAATCGCCTCGCGGGGCTCCCGCGTCGAGAACCAGATCGTGTACACGCTCAATGATCTCGGCAAAGTGACGAAGAGCCAGCAGTCGCACTCCGGAGCGGTCAGCGGCAGCACGCCCGGTGTACAGGCCCAACGGGCCGGTCAATCATCCAGCCTGGGGCATCGCCCCAGGTTCGGAACAACCCCATTCGGCAAAGGCCCAGCGGGCCGACAGTTCGCCCCAACCCCGCACGCCGCATCCGCACAGGGCAACCCGGAGCGGGAGCCGAATTCTGACAGGCACTGGATGACTTCGCGTCACCAGAGCTTCCTTTGGAACGGCCGGCCCGTTGGGCCTTGGGGCCATTCGCGGCGCAGATTCCTGGGGCGGTGCCCCAGGCTGGACGAACGGCTGGCCCGTTGGGCCGGAACTCCGGCCGGCAACATGACCACGGTGCCGCAGCCGGGTTCCTGGTCGACCGACTACGACCTGACATGGGACGCCTGGAACCGGCTGGTGAAAGTCGTCGACGGAGCGAACACCGTGGCTGAGTACCAGTATGACGGCCTGAACCGCCGGATCGTGAAGAAGATCGACAGCGGCGGCAGTCTCGACGAAACCCGGCACATCTACCTGTCCATGCGGAATCAGGTGCTGGAGGAACGCGTGGATTCGTCGACCTCCGCCGACCGGCAGTTCACCTGGGAGCCCGCTACGTCGACGACCTCGTGCTCCGCACCCGCGACACGGACGCCAACGGGTCTCTGGACGAAACGCTGTACGCCCTGCAGGACGCCAACTGGAACATCACCGCCCTGGCCGACACCAGCGGAACAATCGTCGAACGCTTCGTCTACGACGCCTACGGCCGCTCGACAGTGCTGGAAGCCGACTTCACGGCCGACGGCGACGGAATCAGTGACTACGCCTGGGAATACCGCTTCACCAGCCGGGAACACGACGCCGAAACCGGAATGCACTACTTCCGGGCACGCTACTACCACGACGGTATCGGACGATTCATCGGCCGGGATCCGCTGGGGTTTGTTGATGGCGGAAGCATGTATACGGCATATTTCGTCTTCGGAAGGACTGATCCAGGCGGCACGATGGTCGTGGATCCGGGTTTCGAAAAGGTCGTAACCCCTGGGCGGCGGGAGATGTGCAGGAAAATGTTCGTCGATCATAAGGATCTGTTCCGTGAGCCAATTGACGACTATCTCATCACACTTACAAAGTGTAGTGCTGAGGGGAAGTCTCAAGAAAATCATCGAATGTGTCTGGAAGAAGGCAGGGCGAATTTGGCAGACGAAGCTATTGAACAGTTGATGAAGTACACTTGCTGCGTGATAAATAAGGATGATTATCCAGACCCGTGTCACTGGGGAAAGAACCGGTGGAGGTTTCCACTGGCGGGCGAAAACCGCCAACCAGTTGGCCGGAAAACGAGTCCAACTACTGCTGGCCGTCACCGGATTGGCCACTGCGGGGGAAGGGCGAGACCTGTGGCTGTTTCAGCAGTGTCCATTCAAGAATGTTAAAGCGACTTTGAAAAGCTGGACGCGGTGATGGCCCGTTGACACATTCAAGAATGTTAAAGAGTGGAAAGAGATCACCGCGCTGTTTTGGCACTTGCCGTTGATTTAGGAGGGCGGAGAGCTATGCTGGCGAAGTGGACGCGTATGATGACGTCGTTATTCACGGCTGCTGTACAAGTAGTCTCACTTGCGACGCTGGCATTTACTTTTGTGCGGTTCGAAGAATGCAGCAGAGCCCACAGTCCCTCAATTGTGGAGCGATGCGATCCTGCTTTCGTCATCTTCAGACCCTGCAGACTATGTCTCTGCATGTGCGAGGTTTACTGCGGCTGTGAATATGGTCGCGTTCCAAGGCTCCCATTTACGTTTCATTTGCTGAGCATCTGGGAGGTCGAGGCACATTATATCTGAACTAGCTGATCTCGCAGAAACCCAGAGGCTTCAGTTGGCTCAACAATTTCGCCCAGCGTGGCGAGCGGTGCTCACACAATGAGCGAGGATAGTATTTTGCTGCTGCGGCAGGCTCTCATGGAAGTCGCTGGAAAATTCAGACTCACGACGATCTCGTCTGCTTTGCCGCACTGCACGAGCACGATGTCGATCCACTTCGAGCCTCCTCTCGCTGCTTCCTCTTCATCCCTGCGTGGTGGTTACACTCTGAGTAAACGGGGCGATCGCGGAAGGGAAATGGTGTACAGAGAATTGCAATGGCAGTCGTTTTGCAATATCGACAAGGATAACGCTTTCCATATCTACTTGCTGGACACACGAATTCGCTATGGGCAACGAGGAGGCAGCCGTTGCCATCATCACGGGTAACGAAAAGAGCAGTTGCCAATGGTATCCACCATTGCTTCCAAACGTTTCCACAACACCCGGGCACCGAAGAATTTCGGCGTATTGGCTTGAAGGTGCGGCGGTAACGCCGGAAGGCCTTGCGTTCCTGACACAACAGACGCCGATCAGAATTTGCATTTGCAATTGCGTTTCCTGCAAATATCCGCGAAATGGGATTTAGGTTGCATCCAACATGCTGCCACGGTGCATCGCGTACGGAGACGACAAGCCGCTGTCAAAGTGCTGTCGGCGTTGCAAAGGATGGGATATAAACTCGTCCAAGGCGTTCCATCACGCCGGTTACTCGTCACAGGGTGACAAGATTACATCTGGCAACATCAACGAGCTGACAAAGGACGAGCTATTGTCAGAATTGGGGAATGACAACGAACTACGACGACTCCAAAGAGCTAGAGGCACGCATCGCCGCTGCCGACGAGGCAATCTCAGTGGCTGCTTCACCTATTGTGTCTCACGGACGATGACTTAGTGACGATCTACACATGCGACGGCGTAACTACGTCAAGGAGTTTCGGCAGAGGATTGGTTCTGTTCTGTATGCGACATGGAATGCTGCAGTGATTATCGCGAGACAGACGAAGTCCATCGAAATCGGTGACATTCACTTGGTGCGATTCTACTTTTTGAAACTTATCATTGTGACGGTACTGTTGGCCAGCGGACCGATCAGCGGGGACGGTGATCGCGTACGCCTTCGACAGTCTGCGTCGTTCGCGGTCGCAGAAGGTGACGACTCTGGGCGGCAGCACGGACGGGGCTGTGCGGTCGATCACGCGGCGGTATGAGAGCGACAAAGGTCGGAGAATGTGAGCGACAAAGGTGTCAGGAACCTTTGATCGACTGAATTCCTGAAAACTGCAAAGTCAGTAACCAAGATCAGCGGGGGAGGTGATCAGCCTACGCCTTCGACAGTCTGCGTCGGTGAGCGACAAAGGTGTCAGGAACCTTTGATCGACTGAATTCCTGAAAACTGCAAAGAGTAACCAAGATCAGCGGGGGACGGTGATCGCGTACGGCTTCGACAATCTGCGTCGTTCGCGGTCGCAGAAGGTGACGACTCTGGGCGGCAGCACGGACGGGGCTTTGCGGTCGATCACGCGGCGGGTGGCACTTGTGAAAGGTCGGAGAATGTGAGAACGGTAAAGCGTGCCACTTCTGGCTGTGTCAGTGCCCACAGTCACGCAACGTCGAACACTGGCACAGCCAGTGGCACATCATCCGATCGTCGACAGTGTCAGCAGCGGCGGCACCGTCAGGCTCTGGAACACGGATTCCGACGCGGAAGTCCTGAGAATCACGGCCTCAAGAGACGGCGTCGAAGGCCTCGACTGGAGCCCCGATGGCTTCAGCCTGCTGTCAGCCGACAAGCGCGGGACAACTGCGAATCTGGGACGCCACATCCGCCTTCAAACGAGGGGAGGGTGGACCGCGCAACGGGAGCTCCCCGTGCATCGCCCTCCCCGCGAGACATCGGCTGAACGCCGATTTCTCAGCGACCCTCCCGTTGAAACGGGAGGGTGAAGCAATCGCCGCTCTGCACTGGTAAATTCTCATCCGCCGATCGCCTTACAGGTACCTTCCATGCGCGCCGCCTGCAGTGTCGAGTTCCTGTCTGTGAAATCAAATAGGCGACGAATTCGCATGCCACACTTGAGCCACTCATTCAGCGGAGCACTCCGAACATTTGCCTCCGTCCTGTCCAGCGGAACACATGACATGCTGGAAGACGTCGACTATCTGTCATTGTACGGAGAGGAACCAAGTGCCATTGAGCAGGTTCAGGTGAGCGGGAGAAGAGCTGATTTCCGGCCAAAGCCTCGGAGGGGCGATACAGGTTTAACCGCAGCGCGTGTCGGCCCTTCAGGCCTGCAGACGCGGAGACACCGGCTTCCGGAGCCTGGTGGCTCCGGCTGAGGTTGTGCCTGCCCTCAGGGTATCAACAACCGGACGTGTCCTTTGACGGCGAACATCGGTAAGCCTTCATCGACCGCTTCTTCTGCTGGATTCAGAAGAAACGGCATTAGTCCACGTACAGGAATTCGTTGGAATTCAGCAGGACGTGGCACAGTGAGGCCAGCGCCTGCTGTTCTGACAGCGAATGTCGCGACGTTTGTGATGTCAGGTGCTGCATCGCGAGCCGGCGTTCGTCGTCATCCGGAGCACGGCCCAGCACAAATCGCCAGGCGGCGGTGATCTGTTCCCCGAGATCATCCGGTGCGGCAGTTTGGACGCGGGCCGCGAGGGCTCTGCTGCGGGCGTGGACGAAATCGTTGTTCAGCATTGCCAGCGCCTGCGTGGGAACGGTCGTCACGTCTCGCTGACCGCAGGGCAGTGTCGTGTCGCACTGATCGAAGGTTGTCATCATCGGCGGCATCAGGCTTCGGGAAACGAAGCTGTACAGACTGCGGCGGCGCTGCTGTTCGGGCGGCGACGCCTGATAAGCGGCTTCCTTGCGAGACAGGCCTTCCAGAGCTTCCGCGCTGATTTCGGGTCGAAAGCTTTCACCGCCGACGGTCAGGTCGATTTCTCCGGACGCGGTCAGCAGCGCGTCGCGCAGAGTCTCCGCGTCGAGCCGTCGGCGGTTGGCTCGCCACCACAGCCGGTTTGACGAATCACGCTGCGAGTATTCCGCCGCGAGCGGATGCAGCGATGACTGCCGCCACGTGTTCGATGTCAGAATCAGCCGATGAATGTGCTTTGCCGACCAGCCGCTGCGGACGAATTCGTCGGCCAGCCAGTCCAGCAGTTCGGGATGAGTCGGCAGGTCTCCCTTGTAACCGAAGTTGTTCGGTGAACGGACGATGGCTTCTCCGAAGTGATGCTGCCAGAGGCGGTTCACGAAGACTCGCGGCGTCAGCGGATTGCGAGGATCAATGATCCATTCGGCCAGTTGAAGACGCCGGCCGCTTGTTTTCGCAGAGTCGGCCGGCGATTCGAATTCGCGGAACAGCGACGGCGAAAGCGTCAGTGGACCGGGAACGGCTTCGTTCAGCGGATGGTGACGTTCACCACTTTTCAACACGTGCAGAGGCGCGGGCGTCGCTGACAGATCCGTCCAGCCCAGGACATCGTCGAAGCCCAGTTCCTCGGCGGACGGTCCTCCCAGAAGCGCTCGATCCCGCGCGGCAATCGGCCCCGGCCAGAACGCGGACGCCATGCGATAGTAGTCGTGCTGCGGAATCGGGTCGAACTTGTGATCGTGGCATCGAGCGCACTTGACCGTTAGTCCCAGAAACGACGACGACGCGGCGTGAACCATGTCTTCCAGACGTTCGTACCGGTAGTCTTCGTCGTCGTTCGGTTCATCGTTCCATGTGCCCAGGCGAAGGAATCCCGTGGCGATGACGGTCGATTTTGTGCGATCCGGAATTTCGTCGCCGGCCAGTTGCTGCAGCACGAACTGATCGTAGGGCATGTCACTGTTGATCGCGTCGACCACCCAGTCGCGGTACTTCCACGCGAACGGCTTCGGCTGGTCTCGTTCATAGCCGGACGTTTCGGCGTATCGAACCAGATCCAGCCAGTGGCGAGCCCAGCGTTCGCCGAAATGCGGACTGGAAAGCAGCTCGTCAACCAGTTCGTCATGGTTTTTTTCCGCCGACCATCGTTGCAGGTCGTCGACGGAAGGAGGCAGGCCGATGGTGGTGAAGAACAGCCGCCGCACGAGTTCCGGGCCGCTGGCAGGGGCCGCCGGCTGCATTCCGTTCGCGTTCAGTTTCGCCAGCACGAACGCATCGATCGGATTCGCGATGTTTTGCGACGACGGCACGTCAGGAACTTCGGGGCGCTGGACGGGCTGGAACGCCCACCAGTCGCGGCCGCCGCGAATGTCGGTCGTCACTTCGTACAGGTCCAGTCGGCGTTCTTTCGGCCATGCGGCTCCGGCGGCAATCCATTCGGCAAGCAGCCGGACTTCATCGTCGGGCAGCCGCTGTTCGACACCTTTGACGGGCGGCGGCATTTCACCGGACCGGACACGCTGCAGAAGAAAGCTGTCGTCTGGTTTGTCGGCAACAACGGCCGGGCCGGAATCGCCGCCGCGAGCCAGACCGCTGGCGTCTTCCAGCGACAAACCACCGGACGGTTCGGCTCCCTTATGACATTCCAGGCAGCGCCGGACGAGCACCCGTGCGACGTCGTGTTCAAAGTCCGCGGCAAAAATCCCGGAGCTGAAAGTTACGCACAGGCAACACACGGCAAGTCGAAAATGCATGGCGGATCCTGGCATTGCGGGCAACAAGACAAGCGTCAGCAAACAATACAACAGCCCGGCATGCGATCCAACGCTGTGCGGCGGGGCGGCGATCGGCCGAACACGAGTTGTTCACCGGCGGTGAATTCGCTCGGCCGGATCACGACGGTCGACCGGCCGGCGCCGGGATGCTTTCGTCGGGAAGGATGTGTCCCATTTTGGCCTTCTTGGTCGCCATGTAGCTACTTCGAAATTCGTTGGGAGGAGCGACAATGGGAACCTGTTCCACGATCTGCAGGTCGGATGCCGTGTACACGAACGCGTCGGTTTTTTTGGGGTTGTTGGTCAGCAGCCGCACTCGGGTCAGTCCCAGATCCTTCAGAATCTGCAGTCCGACCATGTAGTCGCGCATGTCGGCCTTGAAGCCCAGCCGCGTATTCGCTTCGACGGTGTCCAGACCTTCGTCCTGCAGCTTGTAGGCTCGCAGCTTGGCCAGCAGTCCGATGCCGCGGCCTTCCTGCGGCAGATACACAACGGCTCCCGCTCCTTCGCTGTGAATCATCTGCATGGCCAGTCGCAACTGATCACCGCAGTCGCAGCGCAGTGAATCCAGGACGTCTCCGGTAAAGCATGACGAATGCATCCGCACCAGCGGAGCGTCCACGGCGGACACGTCGCCCCACACCAGCGCCAGGGGCTCCTGATCTTCATGAGCCACCTGGTAGGCGACAACCGTCGGCGTGCCGAACTGAGCCGTCGGGATTTTGACTTCCACCGCGCGAGTCACCAGGCGTTCGCGCACGCGACGGTAGCGAATCAGTTCTTCGATCGTGATGATCGGAATGCGGTGCTCCGCGCTGAGTTGCCGGAGTTCATCCAGATCGGCCATGCCGTGAGTGCGCTGGCTGCAGATTTCGATCAGAACCCCCACGGGGCGCCGCCCGGCCAGCCGCATCAGGTCGACGGTTGCTTCGGTATGGCCCGCTCGCCGCAGGACGCCCCCGTCCATGGCTTTCAGCGGAGACACATGGCCGGGCTGAACGAACTGTTCCGGACGCGACTCCGGATTTGCCAGTTGCCGAATCGTCCTGGCGCGATTGTCCGCGCTGACTCCTGTACCGGCGTCGATGTGGTCCACAGCCATCAGAAACGCGGTCTTGTTGGGAGCGGTATTGCGCGAGTCGTCGACGACCGGTCCCAGCTTCAGTCGCTCCGCTTCTTCGCCGGCCATCGGAACGCACAGCGTGCCGCGTCCGATCTTCAGCATGAATTCGACCTGATCGGCCGTAATCGATTCCGCCGCGCAGATGAAGTCGCCTTCGTTTTCGCGGTCTTCGTCATCGACGACAATCACCATGCGGCCGTGCCGAAGTGCGTCGATCGCGTGTTCAATGGATTCCAGTGGCACCGAAGTTCTGCTTTCAGGCGGGTCGAAAAGTTGCAGTGAGCGCTATTCTACGTGTCGCGGCTTCCGTAACAACGCCGCGGGACGGGTCGGGTCAGGGAAACGCTGCGGCCGGCGGCGGCATTCGATACCGGAGTTCCAATCGAAGTTGTGCCGAATGTCAACGTCGGACGGACGGATTCATCTGCGATTTGCCGTCGGACGGACTTCGCAGGCTCCGAATCTTGACTCGGCCCGGCGAGATCGTACGCTTCAGTCTGCCGATGTCCGGTTTTTACCCTCGGCATCCCACCACAACGCCTGTTGCTTAACCGCGGCACGATGCCGCCGCCCGCCTGACACTGGAGATGAAGTCCATGAGATTCGCTGCCGCGTTGCCCTTGTTTGTTGCGCTGCTGACACCGAACGGCTTGACCGTCGCTGCGGAGTTTTCGCTGTCCATCGGTCCGGCCGCGGACTCCGGTCAGATTCACATTCGCAGCGCCGATATTCGCCAGCAATTGGTCGTCTCGGCAGTGTCCGCCGGCGGAGAACTCGACGTGACGCGACAGGTGACGTTTACCAGTGAACCGGAAGGCGTTGTCACGATCGACGGCACCGGGCTGGTGACACCGCTGCATGACGGCGAAACGGTCATCACCGCGACTCGCGACGATCAGCAGACCAGCATTCCCGTGTCGGTCACCGGCTTCGAATCGCCGCTGCCGATCAGTTTCCGCAACCAGATCACTCCGATCTTCACAAAACTCAGTTGCAACGGAGGCGGCTGTCACGGGAAAGCCAGCGGGCAGAACGGCTTCAAGCTTTCTCTGCTGGGCTTCTATCCGCAGGACGATTACGAATTCCTGCGAAAGGAATCTCGCGGACGGCGAATTTTTCCGGGTGCTCCGAGTGAAAGCCTGCTGCTGAAAAAAGCCATCGGCCGCAGTCCTCACGGCGGCGGCAAGCGGATGGAACGCGACAGCTACGAATACCGCATGCTGGTTCGCTGGATTGAACAGGGCATGCCATACGGCAGCGACAGCGATCCGGAAGTGGTCGGCATTCGCTGCTTCCCCGACGCGCGAGTCATGCCGACAAATGGCGAACAGCAGATCGCCGTCATTGCCACCTACAGCGACGGTTCCACCGAAGACGTCACTCGCATGGCACTGTATGAAGCCAACGATACGGAAATGGCGGAATGTTCCGGAACCGGGCTCGTCGAGACTCTCGAACTGACCGGCGAAGTGGCCATCATGGCTCGTTATCAGGGCCAGGTCGCCACGTTCCGGGCCACGATTCCGCTGGGAGCCGACACGTCCGAAATGCCGGAACCCGCGAATCTTGTCGACAACGCCGTGTTCGACAAACTCCGGCTGCTGGGGATTCCGCCGTCTCCGGTCTGCGACGACGCGACGTTCCTGCGACGCGTCACGCTGGACATCACCGGTTCCCTGCCGACCGAAGAACAGGTGGCAAAGTTCCTGGCCGACACCAGCGCCGACAAACGTGATCGGCTGATTGACGAACTGCTGAACAGCACGGCCTACGCCGATCACTTCGCCAACAAGTGGAACTTCGTCCTGCGAAACAAAAAGGAACGCGGCGAAGACACACCCGGGACATTTCTGTTTCATCAGTGGGTGTGGGACAGCATCTACGAAAACAAACCTTACGATCGGTTCGTTCGCGAAATCATCACTGCATCCGGAGAACCGCTGATCAATCCGGCGGTGACCTGGTACCGCGAAGTCGACCAGACCGAAGAACAGGTCGAAGACACCGCTCAACTGTTCCTGGGGCTGCGAATTCAATGCGCCCGCTGTCACCACCATCCGTTCGAAAAGTGGAGCCAGAACGATTACTACGGTCTGGCAGCGTTCTTTACGCGAATCGGGCGGGCCAACATTCCGGGAGCACAGGGCAACACCCGCGATCGCCGCGTGGTCCACAACGAAGGCGTTGCCACGTCACGCAATCCGCGATCCGGCGCTGATCTGAAGCCAACCGGCCTTGGCGCGGAAGCGGCGTATGAAATTCCGGCCGACGAAGATCCGCGAATCCGGCTGGCAGACTGGATGTCCGATCCGCAGAACCCGTTCTTCGCCCGATCTCTGGTCAACCGCTACTGGAAGCACTTCTTCAGCCGCGGAATTGTCGAACCGGAAGACGACATGCGAGCAACGAATCCGCCCACGAATCCCGAACTGCTCGACGGGCTGGCTCAGCACTTTGTTGAATCCGGTTTCGACATGAAGGAACTGATTCGCACGATCTGCCGGTCAAAGACCTATCAGCTCAGTTCGCTTCCGAACGAATACAATGCGACGGACAAACAGAACTTCTCCCGTTACTACCCGCGGCGACTCAGCGCCGAAGCGCTCTACGACGGATTCCACATGGTCACGAAAACGTCGGAAGGCTTCAGCGGAATGCCCGGCGGAACCAGAGCCATTCAACTGGTGGATACGTCCAGCGGTCCGTATTTTCTGAAGGTCTTCGGCCAGCCGCAGGGTGACACCGCCTGCGAGTGCGAACGCAGCCAGGACGCTAATCTCGCCCAAAGCCTCCATTTGCTGAACAGCAAGGAAATCCAGGACAAGATTGCTCGCGATGGCGCGCGAGCAGCCATTCTGGCGGCCGACGATGCCCGGTCCCACGAAGACCGCATCCGTGAACTTTACCGTGCCGTGTTTGCCCGCGATCCTCGACCTGACGAACAGGAGATCGCTCTGAAATACATCGAAGGTCACAAGGACGAACCGCGCGTCGCCTATGAAGACATCACCTGGGCTCTGATCAACACAAAGGAGTTCTTGTTTAATCATTAGGAGTCAGAGAAGTCGGACTGACATCGCCGGCCGCCGCGGTTCAGTGTTTCGCAGACAGCGATCTTCGCGGGACAATGGTTGCCAGTTTGCAACCATGTTTGGTTGCAGCTATGATTCGGGAAGCGGCAATCGATGGCGGGAACGCTTCGAATTATCTGGGACGAAGATGCCGGCGGAAACGCAGAACACATAGCTGACAACGGACTGAGCTTCGACGACGTCGAATCAATCCTGGAGTTTCCGTTTGAAAAACTGATCAGTCGCAGCAGCGGTCGCCCGTTGTGGATTGGTCGGACATTGTCTGGCGAACGAGCGTGTGTGGTCTTTGACTGGTGCGATGTCGATCTGGTTTATCCCGTCACGGCGTTCCGGATCTGATGGAAGTCGATTATGGCTCAGAAGGTGAAGCCGACACAGGCTCAGCAGTCTCAGTGGAAACAGTCAGTCGCGGAGGTCGACGTGGAAGTCGATCAGACCCAGGTTCGTGAATTGCTCTCGAAACTCGGCGACACCGGAGTTGATGATGTGATTGACCGTCTCAAAGCGTTGCGGGAATCCCGTGGTGTGTCACTGCGCGCGCTGGAAGAAAGCAGCGGCATTCCTCGCGGGAGCCTGTCAAAAATCGAAAACCATCAGCATGCACCTGGTCTTGCCACACTCAGCAGCTACGCAGCCGCACTCGGAAAGACGATCCGAGTCGTTGTCGTGGATAATCCGTAAGAAACATCAGACTCGCGGCAGGACGTTGATGCCTGCAGGCTGTACCTTCAATAACCGCTGAACTTCATCCCGCGATTTTCACAATATCGCGCGACTAGCCACCGGAACTCACAGGCCGGTTACTCGCTGGTCATTCCACCTACCCGAATCGCGCCTTCCTCCCGAATCCCGCCTATGTCTGCTTTCAATCGTTTCGCCTGCGTCGGCCTTGCGCTGTTGATTCCTGCCGTCGCTGCTGCTCAGCCGGTGAACCTGCCACAGACTCGGATCACCGCCGTGTTTCCGCCGGGAGCTCAGCAGGGAACGACCGTTGACGTCACCGTGACCGGAGGTTCCGATCTGGACGAAGTCAGCGAGCTGCTGTTCAGCCATCCCGGACTGAAGGCGGCGCAGAAGCTGGACGGCGCCGGCAATCCCGTTGGCAACACTTTCACCGTCAGCGTCGATGCCGCAGTCCGGCCGGGGTTGTACGACCTTCGCGTGAGAGGCCTGTTTGGCATCAGCAATCCGCGAATCTTCCGCGTCGATTCGCTGCCGGAGGTCGCCGAAGACGATGCCAACAATACCCGCGATGCAGCGAAGCCACTGGTCCGAAACACAATTATCAACGCCCGTTCCAACGGCGGAGCGGACGTCGACATGTATCAGATCGATGCCAAAGCCGGTGAAACGATTGTCTTTCGAACGGAAGCCGCCCGGCTGGATTCTCTGATGCAGCCGCTGCTGCAGCTGTTCGATCAGAACGGCCGCCGCGTTGGGGAATCCCGCCGCGTGTTGAATCGTGACGCGGCGATCGTTTACCACTGCCAGGCCGACCAGACACTGCTGCTGAAGGTTCACGACATCGTCTTCGGAGGCGGCAACGAATTCGTGTATCGACTGTGTGCCGACAACCGGCCTCTTGTCGACTACGTGATGCCGCCGCTGATTTCGACGCAGCGTCCCACAGAGGTGACTCTGTTCGGCCGACACATTCCCGATGGTGAACCGACCGGCGAAACTCTGGACGGAGTTCCCGTGTTTCGCAAAGCGGCCACGATCAGTGCGGATGAATACCAGTCGGCGGCCGTTGGAGCCGATTCGGTCGCCACGTCGCTCGATACCCTGCTGTACAGCGGCATCGACGGCAACCTGATCTGTCTGGCACGGTACGACGGCGGTCCCGTTCCGTCGCCGCCACTATCCGCGGACGCTGCGGGAACGGAAACTTCCGCGGCACTCAGTGTTTCGCTGCCCGCCGAAGTCAGCGGTCAGTTCGAAGCGCTGAACGACGAAGACGTTGTCCGCTTCGATGCGAAGAAGGGACAGATCTGGCAGATGAACGTGCTGTCGCAGCGGCTGGGAGCGCCCTCCAATCCGGTCATGGTTGTCGAAAAGATCAACCGGGCGGAAGACGGCAGCGAGTCGTTTCAGCGGCTGGCTCTGGAAGACGACAGCAAACAGAATCCCGGCGGCAACCATCTGCCAACGCTGACGACGGACCCGTCGTTCACACTAACCGTTCCGGAAGACGGCTCCTACCGCGTTCGCCTTTATGACCGATACGCTGCGTCGCGAGGTTCCGCGGATCTGATCTGGCACCTGTCCATACAGCAGGAAAAGCCTGACTTCCGTGTTGTCGTGTTTGATTCGCAGCCATCAACGGACGGCAATCAGCCGGCAACGTCCGGAGCCGTCAGCGTTCGCAAAGGCGGCACTTACGAAGTCCCGGTCTACGCGTACCGGTCGGGAGGTCACAACGCAGACATTCGGTTGTCGGTGGAAGGTCTGCCGAAAGGCGTCACGTGCAGCCCGGCAGTGATCCCCGCGGGTCAGGCGTCTACGTTTCTGGTCTTTAATGCTGCGGAAGACGCTCCGGAGTCGGCGGCTCCTGTTCGGATCACGGCATCGTCATCGACCGCGGCGGAAAATCCGGCTCCGCGAATCGCTCAGATTGCCACGCTGGTTCATGCCGGTGCCAACGGATTGCCGCGAGAAGGTCGCACTGCCGGCTCGCTGCTGGTTGCCGTCATGAAGGATGCGGAACCGTTTTCGATTTCGGCCGGACCGGCTGTCGTCGACCTGACACAGACTCAGCAACTGCTGCTTCCGATCAAAATCGTGCGGCGAAACGGCTTCGACGGCAATGTCGATATCACGTTCACAGGCCAACCCGCCAACGTCGACGTTCCTGAAAAAGTCACGATCGCGAAGGAAGCGGATTCCGCCACCGCTCGGCTGTACTTCAAGGAAAACGCGGCGATCGGATACGCCACACTGCGAGCCTACGGGACCGCGCAGGTGCCGTATCGCCGCAATCCGTGGCTCGCGGAACGAGCACAGCAGAAACTGGATGCCGCTCAGGCAAAACTGACGGAAGAACAGAAGAAGCTGGAGGAATCAAAGGCGCAGGTCACGGCCGCTCAGCAGCAGATCACGACGCTGACGGAGCAGATGAAATCGCTGGAGCAGCAGTTGCAGACTGATCAGTCGACCCGTGATTCTCTGACGGCGCAACTGGCAGAGGCCACCGTGCAGCAGGCCGCCGCTTTGCAACAACTCGACAAGATGAAGGAACAGCTTTCGGCAATCAGCAATCCGGAAGGCCGGGATTCCTCCGCACCGGCAGGCGATTTCGACGCCGCGCTGCAGGCGATCCGGCAGGCGTCTGCGGACGTTGCGGCCGCCGCGAAACCGGTCACCGAGCTCACTCAGAAAACTGCTGAGGCCGCACAGAAGCTGAAATCCACGTCGGCTGCGATCGAACAGAACACCGCTCAACTGGCTGAGGCTCGCGGCAAGCTTCCCGCAGCGGAACAGGCCATGCAGACGGCTCAGGCAGCGGTGACTGCCGCCGAAGAAATCGTCGCAAAACTCGATGCCGAAAAGAACCAGGCCGATGAAGCGCTGAAACAGGCAAACGAAGCCACCAAGGCCAACAATCTCAACATCCGCACACTTGGTACTCCGGTGCTGCTTTCCGTCCGCGAAACGCCGTCGACGATTTCCGCCGCGGTGCCCAACGAAGGAGCCGTCCGGAAGGGCGAATCGATCAGCGCGACGATTACGATCGCCCGCCGGCCGAACTTCACGGGACCGGTCACAGTGACTCTGGTTCTGCCCGAAGGAAGCACTGTGATCAGTTCTGATTCCGTGGTCATCCCCGCCGAAAAGACCGAAGCCGTGCTGACGCTGACCGCCGCCGCGGATGCCGCTCCGGCCGCGATCGCCAACGCGGTGATCCGGGGCACGTCCGAATTCGGCGGCCGCACCGTTCAGTTTGAAACTCCCATTGCATTGAAGGTGTCCGAATGACATGTTTAACAGCGACTTCAGACGAACGCTGCGACCACGAGTCCGCTAAGACCAACGTGCGCTCACAACGGCAGCGTCAACCGAAACACGTTTCCACGGCGCCTCAGCCGCGCGCATCCTCAGCGTCCGCCTGGCGGCATGCCGGAGTCGTCCTTTGCAGCCTCACGCTTGCGCTGATGCCCGCCGTCGCTGTCGCCGACGACGACGAAGAGGCTCCCATCACGCCCGCCGACGTGAAGCTGGATCGTCCGGTTGAATTCGAACGGGACATCTACCCGATTCTGGAAGCCAACTGTCTGGCCTGCCACAACCTGGCGACCGCCGAAAGCGATCTGGTGGTCGAATCCGCCGAAGCGATGCTGAAGGGCGGCAACTACGGTCCGGCGATCGTTCCCGAAAAGCCGGAGGACAGCTACCTGTATCGGCTGGCGGCTCGGCACGAAGAACCGGCCATGCCGCCCTGGCCAAACGATGTCCAGGCGAAGAAACTGACTCCCGAACAGTTGGGTCTGCTGAAGCAGTGGATTCTGGAAGGAGCCAAAGCGGGAGCCGCCGCGTCAGCCGCGAACATGAACTGGCAGGCCATCAACGATCAGCTTCATGCCATCTACGCGGTCAGCGTTGACGGTACGGGACGGTTTGTCGCGGCTGGTCGAGCGGGTTCCGTGACGATCTACGACCTGATCGCCCGGCAGAATCAGAAGTCGCTGGCCGATCCGGACATCCAACTGCCGTCGGCCCATCCGCTGGCTCACCGCGACTACGTGCATGCCGTTGCCTTTCATCCGGACGGCGAACTTCTGGCGACCGCCGGTTATCAAATCGTGAAGTTCTGGACTCGCAATTTTCAGGAAGCGGTGCGACCTTCCGAAGTGGCCGCCGAAGCGGTCACAACACCGGATAGCGCCGCAGGCGTGACAGTGAAAATCGAAGGAGCCTCGGCAAACCTGGTGAAGACGGATTCTCCCGAAGAAAGGGTGGCCACAATTACGACTCCGGCCGACATCTCCGACTTCGCACTTTCCTCCGATGCACAGCGGCTGGCGACGGTCTCGTCCGACAATGTCGCTCGGCTGTGGAACGCCGCTGACGGCGCACTGATCGCGGACCTGACAAAGGATCTTCCGGCAGCGCGGCAACTTGCCCGACGCGAAACCGACAAGGCCGTTCGTGAAGCGCGAGTCGGCGTGGTCAATGGTCAGATCACCGAAGCCGAAAAGCAGGTCACGGAACAGCAGGAAGCACTAAAGAAAGCCGACGAGGCTCTGGCCAAGGCAAAGACGTCACGCGACGAAGCTGCGACAAAGCTGACAGAAGCCGAAGCAAAGACCGCCGAAGCCAAGAAAGCGGCCGAGGAAAAGCCGGACGATGAAGCTGTGAAGAAACAGGTCGAAGAAGCCACCAAGGCCGAACAGGCCGCCACAGATGCCGTCACCACAGCCGACAACGAATTGAAGTCGGCCGAAAAAAGCAAACAACTGACGGAAGCGGCTATCACTCGCGCGCAGGCTCACGTCGACGAAAAGAAGCAACTGCTGGCAACCGTCGAAGCAGAACTCAAACAGTCGGTCGAAACTCTGGAACAGGCGAAGGTTCCAGCCGCCGCTCCGGTTTCGGCCGCCTTTGTCGCGTTCGTCGGTGACGGCAGCCTGCTGGCAACTCTGGACACGTCCGGCACTGTTCGTCTGTGGAAAACGGCCGACGGTTCCGCTGTCGATGTGTTGCCGCTGCTCGGCAATTCACCTCCGGTCGCCGATGTAACGTCGCAGGGAGATTCGCTGCTGGTGCGCCATCAGGACGGTTCGGTTTCGGACGTCAGCGTCTTTCCGCAGTGGCAGCTTTCCGCTCGGCTGGGAACGCAGGACGACGGCAGTTCCGTGTTTAGCGATCGCGTGCTGTCGCTGGCATTTTCGCCGGACGGCACGCTGCTGGCGGCAGGTGGCGGAGAAGCGTCGCGCAGTGGTCAGGTGACAATCTGGAACGTGACCGATCGCACGCTGGTCCGTGAAATCCCGGACGCCCACAGCGACACCGTCTATGGCCTGGAATTCAGCCCCGACGGTAAACGCCTGGCGACCGCGTCGGCCGACAAGTTCGTCAAGGTGTTCGACGTGGCCACCGGCGAGCACGTCCGCAGTTACGAAGGTCACACTCACCACGTGATGGACGTCAGTTGGAAGGGTGACGGAGCGACTCTGGCCAGCGCCGGCGCTGACAACGCCATCAAGGTCTGGAACGCCGAAACCGGTGAACAGGCTCGCACGATCACCACGTACAGCAAGCAGGTCACGTCACTGGAGTTCGTCGGCATGCAGGACGAATTCATCAGCAGCAGCGGTGACCGGCGAATCTTTCGTCACCGCGCGGGCGATGGTGCCGGCGTGCGGGAATTCTCCGGATGCCCTGACTACGTCTATTGCACAGCCGTCACATTCGACGGCAGCATCGTGGCGGCCGGCTGCGAAGACGGCATCCTGCGCGTGTGGAACGGTGCTGACGGTGCGGAGGTCGCAAAGTTCGAACCGGCGAAATAACGTCAGCGGGTGCCTGGTCGGGCGACCAGCTACAATGTCGGCGATGTTCCTTCGCAGCATTCACAGCGATCGTCCGACGTGACTTCTCCCGACGAAGAAACCGGTTTCGAACTGCAGGGTTTTCCCGTTCACCGGGGCGAATCCGACCTGCGTTCGCGCGAACCGGTGGAAATTCTGGCCTCGCAGTTTGTGGAGGAACTGCGGCAGGGCAGGAAGCCGTCCATTGAAATCTACGCCAGGCGATATCCGCGGCATGCTCACACGATCCGAGATTCGTTCCCGATGCTGGCACTGCTCGAACAGGCTCGATCGCAGAACGAAGCGGCGGCCATCCGCCGCAACATGCCGGAACGATTTCCGTTTCACCGGCTGGGACGCTGCGAACTGCTGTGCGAAATCGGCCGCGGCGGGATGGGTGTTGTCTTTCAGGGACGCGAATCGGGTGGTCACATTGTCGCGGTGAAAGTGCTGCCGTGGCGTGTTGCCGTTGTTCCCGAATGGCAGCGGCGGTTTGAGGCGGAAGCCAGGATCGCGGCCGGCCTCAGGCATCGCAACATCGTTCCCGTGTATCGCTTCGGGCAGGAACACGGCTATTGCTATTACGTGATGCAGTTCGTCAACGGAGTCGGTCTGGACAGCATCATCGAACGACTGCGTGAAACCGAAGGTGTTGTTTATCAGGACGAAATCCGGCGCAAGGAAGCCGATCAGCCCAGCGGTTTTATTTCCAGCACGGAACTGCGGGCGCTTACCACAGCGGCTGACGTCGAACAGGCTGACGACAGCAAACGCAAACGCCTGACTCGCACGTCGTGGAAAAGCTTTACGCAGATCGCCATCCAGACAGCTCAGGCACTGCGCCACGCCCATTCGGCGGGAATTTTGCACAACGACATCAAGCCCGCCAACATTCTGCTCGACGCCAGCGGTCGCGTCTGGATCAGTGACTTCGGCCTGTCCCAGCCGATTGACCAGCGAGACACCACGGTGGCTCAGCGGCTGATGGGAACTCTGCGATACATGGCCCCGGAACGCTTTCTGGGAACACACGATGCCACCAGTGATCTGTATTCGCTGGGAATCACGCTTTACGAACTGGCGACACTGGTCAACGCCTGGGAATCGACCTCCGAAGACAAAATGGTGTCGATGATTCTGGAACAGTCGCCTCCCGCGCCGAGGCAGATTCAGAGCGACATTCCGAAAGGCCTGGAGACGATCATTCTGAACTGCATCGCCCGGCATCCCACCGATCGCTACTCCTGCGCCGACGACCTGCTGAACGATCTGCTGAAGTTCAGCCACGGCCAGAAAGTCAGCTCGACCAAACGATCGTCGTTTTCCGGATTCTTCAACAGCATCCGCAAGCGAACAGAATCCTGACGATGGCGGTGTTCGGGGATGTTGCCCGGATGATGCCCAGACGCAAAACTCGCGGACACTATCCGGACTTCACGCGGTCCCGCCGATTGCCTTCCAGCGCAGCCAGTGATCGGCAATTACGATCGCCACCATGGCTTCGCCCATCGGAACAAATCTGGGAAGCAGGCAGGGATCGTGGCGGCCTTTGGTGGAAATCGTTGTGGGCCGGCCGTCGCGAGTCACGGTGGACTGCTCCCGAGCCAGGCTGCTGGTGGGTTTGATGGCGGCTCGCAGCACGATCGGCAATCCGGAACTGATGCCGCCCAGCATTCCGCCGTGACGGTTGGACGACGTCGTAATGCGCGCCGGTGAGCCTTCAGCGGAATCGCCGGATACAAACAGATCGTTGTTCTGGCTGCCGCGAAGTTCCGCGCAGCCGAATCCGATGCCGTATTCGACACCCAGGACCGCCGGCAGGCTGAAGAGTGCTTTTCCCAGATCGGCTTTCAGTTTGTCGAAGACTGGCTCCCCCAGTCCGGCGGGGATTCCGGTGGCGACGATTTCCGACACGCCGCCGATCGAATCCGTGTCCCGGCGAACTTCTTCAATCAGAGCCACCATCTTTGCCGCGGCGTCGGGATCCGGGCAGCGGACGAAATTGGGGCTGCCATCCGGCAGAGTCTCCACCTGCTGCAGGGTCACGTTCTCCGGCGCTTCGATGCTGGCTTTGACATGTCCGATCTGAGTCACATAGCCGGTGACCTTTCCGCCGAAGTCCCGTTCGATCAGCTTCTTCGCGATGACACCGGCGGCCACGCGAGCGGTCGTTTCGCGAGCACTGCTGCGTCCTCCGCCCCGGTAGTCCCGAAAACCGTAACGGGCGTCGAACGTGAAGTCGGCATGACCCGGCCGGTACTTGTCGCGGATATCTGAATAGTCGCGGCTGCGCTGATCGGTGTTGCGAATCAGGATGGCGATGCTGGTTCCGGTCGTGCGGCCTTCGAAGACTCCGGCCAGGATTTCCGGCACGTCGGCTTCCTGCCGCTGCGTGACCAGATGACTCTGCCCCGGCCGGCGACGTTCCAGGTCGGTCATCAGATCGTCCACGCTGAGGGGCAACCCGGGAGGCACTCCGTCGACGATGACAACGTTGCCGGGGCCGTGGCTTTCACCGGCGGTGGTGATGCGGAAGCACTGACCGAAGGAATTGCCGGGCATGGACTCTCTCAGGACAAGCGGATGCTGTGAATTGCCGGATGCGGCTGGACTCAACCGGGCGAATCGCCGTATTCTTCGGCGGCGGCTACGATAAGTGTCAGACGCAACGCGCAGAAGTGACAACGCGGGATTTTTCAACGGAATAGACGCACTCCATGCCGGTTCCTCAACTCAGTGAACTTGGTCCGTGGCTCACTTATCTGTCCGGCCTGACGTCGATCATCATCGTCGCGGCCGCAGCGTTTCACGTGTTCTGTTTCTTTGTGTTGTGGGTCTGGTATCGCCGCGATCTGTCGGTCATCGCCGGAGCACTGGATGATTTTACCCGCGGACTGAAGCATCGCAGCGTGCTGGGCCGATCGGCTCCGCTGACCAATCAGATCGACGCGTTCGTCGCCGACATCAACGACGTCGTCAACGATCCCAGCCGCCAGGCGGACCGCGTCGAATGCTTGCGACGCATGCACATTCTGGATGAACGCCGCAGCTACCTGGATTCGCTGTCGTTTGAAACCGCCGGCAACATGGCTCGCACGATGATCGAAGCCTATCCGCTGGCGGGAGTCCTGGGGACGATTCTGGCAATCGGTGCCGGCATTCAGCGCCCCGGTGCGTCAGCCGACGGAGCTGGCGTGTCGGATGTGGCGGCGACGATGTCCGGAATTGTCGCCCGCTTCGGAGACGCCATCTGGTCGACGTTCTGCGGATTGCTGGCCGCCATCATCCTGATGTTCATCAACAGCCTGCTGGAGACCCGGTTTGATCGCCTGACTCAAAGCCGATCACACGTGCGAGACATGGTGGCGGGGGCCAAGCGGGAACTGGCGATGACGGCCACCGTGTCGTCGAAGGATGGCGCTGCGTCTTCCGGTGCTGTGACTTCCGGCAGCGCTGCGGCGGGGAAATCCGGCGGGGAGCCCCGCTGATGGCTGTTGTTCGTCGACGCCTGACATTTCAACTGACGCCGCTGCTGGACCTGCTGCTGATTGTGATCTTCGCGCAGTACATGGAGGTTCAGGATCGAGCCGAATCGGCTCAGAACCGGCTGCAGCAGCAGGAGGCGGATCTGAATGACCGTCGCGCGGCGCTGCAACGGGACTTTGAGTCGCGGCAGACCGCTCTGGAAGCCGCCTTTACCAGTGAATCCACGGCACTGCGGGAAACGCGACAACACTACAGTGAACAGTTTCAGAACATTCTGGATCAGCATCAGCAGGTCGGAAACGCTCTGGCCAAGGCGCTGAATCTGCCTGGCAGCGTGATGGAACAGATTTTGAAACTTCGAACCGACGGCAGCGATGACGATGCCGATCGCATGGAATCCGCCGTCAGACGGCTCAGCACGGTGCTGGAATCTCGCGGCAGCGATCTGATGCGGTTCGTGATTCGCTTCGATGAAATGCAGAAGCACGTGACGCTGTGGGAAATCCATATTCAGGACAACGGCCAGGCTCGCTTTTCCGACGGCGAACAGGCGCAGGACGTGGCATTCGAATCCACCGACGAATTCGCGGCCCGCGCGTTCGAAGCCAGTAAGGCATTTACGGAACCGAAGCCACTTGTCATCATCCTGTTGACGTACGGCGATGCTCAGGGACGATTTCGGCAACAGGCGACCGAAGGCATGCCGCTGCTGGTCGAACAACTGCGTCGCGACTCCGGCAACACTCGCTGGTTTGACTTTTCACTGATGGGATTTCGACCGGCCGGCCCGCTGTTCGACCAGGGTGGCCGGAACAACGGACGCTGAATCATGAATACCAAACGCGGTCCCGGTGTCGTCCGGTCCACCACGCGCGCTGCCACCGGCGGCGTTCTGATTATCGGAGCCCTGCTGGCTCTGCTCTTCCTGCGAAGCGGCGGGACAGGACAGGGCGACGCGAAGGCTCCCGAAGGCGGTTCACCGGATCGGCCATTGCTGACTTCCACCGAAGCTCCGTCCGATCGTCCGATGACTTCCACAACGGATGACTCGCGTCCGGCGGCCTGACGACCGATGAAAAGAAGGCCCTTTCCGACAATGTGCTCACGGTTCTGATCGACGAATACGATTACCTGATACTGATTCCTTCTGAATCGGAACCCGTCTACCGGAAAGCGGAGCTGTCGCGAATCCTGCAGCTCGCCAAACAGACAAAGGGCGACAGCAACGGCATCCGTGTCCGAATTCAGCGGCGCGACAATTCGCGGGCGTCGGCCGAACATCAGCTCACGAACGAACTGCAGCGTGCCGGAATTGGCAACGACGCGATCTATATGGCCTCCGAATTCGTTCCCTGAACCTTCAGCGCCGCAAAGCGATATTCGCCGGATCCAGTGCCACGACGACAGATCGACGGCGTCAGGGACTGGCAGAACCGTCGCGCACAACCTGCAGCGGTTTCGACTGCGGCATGAACGGCTTAATGAGTTCCCACTGAGCGTCAGAAACATCGGTCGGATAAGCGGCACGAGACATCGTGACTTCCCTGTCAGTTGTGAGTGATGGAAACCCTTTCCTGAAAACACCTTAACAAAATCTGCCGATTCTCAGATAGCCTCTAGCCTCGGCAAAAAGTTTCCTGATGATGCACGGGAACGGTACGACCCAGTTCCTGCAGCATGGTCAGCACTTCCCGCGTGCGAGCCGCCGTTTGTCCGGGAGACTTCGGATGCCGCGGCCGGTGCGGTGCCAGAAAATCGAGTCCCGAATCGTTCAATGCCGCGCGGACATCGTCGCGGGAAAGATCGTGTCCCCCAAACGAAGCGGTCACCGGCAGTTCCGGATCAAGTCGGCGGCATTGTTCCCGCAGCACCTTCAGTTCATCGGTGCTGACAAATCGGGCGTCGCGCACGTCACGCTCGTTCGCCAGGTCAAGATACCAGTTTCGATGGGATTTCAGTGCTCGGATGATCGACTCCGCCGCGCGCTGATGAGCGGCCATGTCGGGAAGGCTGCCGCCGGATTCACCGGAGACGCGGCCCCGTGTCAGCGTCACATCCACCACGATGCCGCGACGGTCGCATTCCGCCACCAGCCACTGCAGCTTCTCAAGGTACGGCAAACGCGGTGAGCCCTGAGCGTCAACCGCGGAGACGTCATTGCCAAAGCTATCCCAGGTGGCCCACAACCGCAGCCAGTTGAAACCGTGGTGCTGCAGATCATCAAGGTCCCGGGAAATCATCTGCTGCGATGCGCCCAGTCCGCCGTAGTAGCTGATTCCCAGCAGAAAGGTCGGCTGACCGTTGAGCGTAAATCGAGCCCCGTCGATCTTCAGTACGGTCTGTTGCTCCGCCGACACTTGAATCGACGCAGTCGACAGGGTGACTGCCGCTGACAGCAGTGTGATGATCGGTCTGAGAATTCTCATCGTCGACAGCTTCCGCGCGGGAGATTTCCATTCACGGCGCAGCGGCGCCACAAGGCAAAGCAGACGATCATTGTAGCTGCAGATTCACGAGGCAGAACCTGACGGAACGACGGCGCCCCGCGGCGCGAACTGTGCTTATCGATGCGAATCCAGGTCGATGTCCTGAAACCCCAGCAGTTCCAGCCATTCCGGACTCGGCGGCACAACGGTCAGTCCGACGTAGGGAATTCGGCTCAGGTAGCCTCGCAGCCGCAAATAGTTTTCGCCGACGTCGCGAGCAAACGAAGTCGGATCAGAAAGTTCCGGCACCGTGCCGCGAGAAATGTTTCGCAGGCTGACAACGCGAACGACGACGACTTCCACGTTGGTTCCGAAGCCGGCAAATTGATCGTCGCCGGTACTTTCCACAACGTGCAGGTGGGCTCGCAGCATGTCGGCGTGTTCCCACATCGACGACGTCCCGCCGTGGACTCCCCGTCTTCCCGACGAGATATCGGCGACTCCGACATAGATCGAAAAATACCCGTCGTCATCGGTGTTCGTGTTGACTCGCGTGCCGACACCCTGGCGCAGGTTCATGGCGGTTCCGGCCGCCGTAAACGATGTCAAATGGACGATCGCGCCTGCGCGGGGAATTCCACTGCGATGAACACGGCCGATCACCATCAGTCGGTGCGAATTCACTTCGGCTCTCCTCTCCTGATGCCAGTCAAATCGCGACCCAAATGCGCTTGCGCGAGGCAGCTTCCTTCGGGCAACTTACGTGCCTGTTTTGATTTCACTCTCCGGATGTCCGGGATCATTTGTTTCGCTGCGACGTTCTCACGGAGCACAGTGTGCGGATGATGAACGGCAACGTGGGCGGATTCGGCCAATTCGAATTGCGGAATGGTCGCCGCTGTCACAAATTGTCCGTGCCACCCGCTGCGGCGGCTTGCTTCGTGCGCGGGCACGGCAATTGCTTGGACTCATTCTGTGTGTTGTTTTCGAGGTGACGGGAACGTCATTGCCCGATGTAAGTTGAATGCTGCCGGACGCGTGTTCGTGTGATTCATGCCGAATCACAGTGTGCGGGTCGTCTGCGGCGGTGTTTTCTTCGGCAGTGTTGTTTTCAGCAGTTGTGTTGAATGGTGAGGAGACTTGAATGACAACGTGGACTCTTGTCGCCAATGAAACGCGGGCTCGCCTGTTTGCCTCTGACTTGTCACCTGATGATCTGACTCCAGTGCGCGATTTTTCCGCCAATGGTGCCGGACCGGAAGGTCGCTTTGCGGATGAGCTGCTTGAGTATCTGACGCTGGCTCAGAAGGAGGGCCGATTTCGTCAGCTTGCACTCGCGGCACCGTCCGGATTTTTGGATCTCCTGCGGTCGAATGCCGGGGATGACCTGAGCAACACGATTTTTCGGGCAGTTGCCGAAGACCTGACCAACAATAGTCCCCAGGAAGTTGCCCGACAAATTCATGCACCGCTGTGGATCGTCGTCGCGGATCGCGCGCGTGCGCGAGTTCTGAAGCAGGAAGCGTGCGGCGGCGATCAGCTTGTGGAAGTCTGCGATCTGGTGTCCCCCAAGTCGCAGATGAAGCCGTCGGAGGCGCAGTCGGATCGTCCGGGCCGTTTTTCTTCAGGCGGCGGTCAGCGGGAAGTGCTGGAGCCGCGCACCGACTTTCGGCACAAGACCGCGGAAGACTTCGCTGTCCACGTTGTCGATTACCTTGACCATCTGCGAACCACCAGCAGCGTTCGACGGCTGATGATCGCCGCTCCGCCGCTGTTTCTGGGAGAACTCAGAAAGAAGCTGACGCCACCAATCTCAAAACTGATCGAACGGGAAGTCGACAAGGAATGGACCAGCCTGTCGCTTCCGGAAATCGCACGCCGAGTGTTTGAATCCGGCGAGTGAATCGAATCGCCGGCGATCATTTCGATTTCAGGAGTTACCGCCATGAAGATTCTGTCGCTCTTCCTTCCCGCTGTGTTGTGCGTCGTGCTGACCGGGTGTGAGGCCGGCCCAAAATCGGAAAAGGGCTTCACGCTTCCCGACGGCGATGCGGCTCAGGGACAGGAAACCTTCGTCGCACTCAACTGCCATCACTGTCACACGGTTTCGGGTGTGGAGCTGCCGGAGCTGACCGAACCGGCAAGAACCGTCGTCCACCTTGGCGGAGAAGTCACGCGCATCAGAACCTACGGCGAACTGGTGACTTCCATCATCAACCCGTCGCACAAGCTGGCTCCGGGATACAAACCTGAAGATGTTTCGGAACAGGGTGTGTCGAAGATGACGAACTACAACGGAGTGATGACTGTCGAACAGCTCATCAACCTGGTAGCCTTTCTTCAGGCGCACTACAGGCTTCGGCCGTACGAACCGACCAACTACCCGATGTACCTTTGACCAACAGGCGTCCGGGACGCCGGTACCGCGGCCGGAACAGGCGTTTGCGGACCAACTGATTTTTTCCAGGCGTGAAAAGGACATGACAACCAGAATTCTTGTTCCCACCGACTTCTCTCCCTACGCGGCTGCCGCGGCCGACTACGCCGTCAGTCTTGCGGCGCATTCCAATGCGGAACTGCTGATTGCTCATGTCAAGCCATCGGCCGTGCTGCCACACTCGGAAGAGGACGTTGCGGATCCGCTGGAACCGGAACTTCATACGAAGCTTTCCGCCGTCGCCAGGAATTCGGTCGGCGTAGCGGTGTCCCGGCGGTTTCTGCGCGGCAATCCGGTCGACGAACTTCTGAAACTTGCCAAAGAAACCGGCGTGCGGCAGATCGTCATGGGAACGCACGGACAGACAATGGCACCGGAGAAGGCAATCGGATCAATCGCGGAAGCGGTCCTGCTGCGAGCGACCTGCCGCGTGATTCTGGTGAAAGGTGAGACGCCGGCTTGAACCGTGCCGTGCGGATCGTCGCTCCACCACCCGTCTTTCGGCCAGCTTTGGGAAGCGGCGGAGGCCCGACTTCCGTCAGATATCCCAGTCGCGCAGGAACCGCACGTGGCGTTCCAGTTCTGACCGCAGCAGCATCGCCCGGTCGATCGCGTGCGGCAGTTCGCTCATCGCGAATGGCTTGGCAAGAGCGACACAGCGTTCGGCAGAGGAGGCCGCGGAATCTTCAAACGCGTTTTCCGTCACAAAGACGGCGGCCACGGGATGCCAGCGGCGAATTACCGAAACCGCCACGGTTCCGGACATTCCCGGCAGAATGACGTCTGTGATCACCAGATCCGGCCGTGACTTCTGCGACAGGCGAACAAGTTCCTCGCCGTCCGCCACCAGGATGACGACTTCGTAGCCAAGGTGTGGCAGAACTCGGGCGAAATACTGCCGAAGTTCGTACTCGTCGTCCGCCACAGCGATCCGCAGCCGTCTGCCATCCGATGCGCTGTCCAGCACGTCTGACATCGCCATCCCCACCGTCGCCGGAAGCCGGCCCGAGGGACAATCGTGTTGCGGCGGACAGCAGTGGTCAGCGTGCAATCGGTTGGCGGCTTCGGAACGTCTTCGCCTGTGACAAAACAATTTCCACGCCCGAGGTCGGCGAATTCCCGGCGGAAAACCGTCCTCCGTGGGCATCGACAATCTGCTCGGCAATTGCCATGCCAGGACACGTTCCAAGCCGTTTCGTTGTGAAGAATGGTCCGAAAATGCTGTCCGTCTGCTGAAGATTCGGCCCGGGACCGCTGTCGCGTATCGAAATCTGAACGGCTGGCTGTGAACCAATCGGAACGTCTCTGCCTTCCACGTCGATGCGTCCCGGATTCGGACGCGCCAAAACCGCGTTCTCCAAGATTCTCGAAACTCCTGGCCAATTCGCGGGGCGTCGATGTCACAGTATGAGTCATCAGACCGCACATGTTGCGACAACTCGATCGGCTCATCGGCTGGGTGATATCGGAGCTGCCCAGTTCTGCCGCCGGAACCTCCACGGCGCGGGACAGCGCTGTCATCGTGCGACGCGTTTGGAGTGCGACGACTGGTCGTCGTTTTGCTTTTTCACTCCACATCGAAATCCAAAGCGATGCTGGATCACCGCAGTCCAATCCGAAATCCAAAGCGATGCTGGATCATCGCAGTCCAAAGCATCGCTCGTGGTTTGTCTGGCGTCGTTGGAGGAACGCAGACGTGCGACCCGAATGTCGCTACGGGACGACGTGGACCATCATCAGGTCGTGCCCTTCGCCTCCCAGCCAGTTCGTGTGGCCGACGACGACGATCTTGTTGCCGGATTTCAGAATTCCCTGATCGAGCCCCCACTGAACCACGAACTGTAGCAGCGCGTCGGCCGACTGTCGCACAAGCTTGCTCTGAATCGAAGTGACTCCCCAGTACAGGCACATTCGTCGAACGGTGTCTTCGCGGTGAGTTACCGCCAGGACAGGCACCTTTCCTCGCTGGCGCGACAGCGCCAGAGCCGTGCGGCCGGAACTGGTGGCGATCACGATCAGATCGGCGTTCAGTTGATTCGCGACGGCGGTGGCTCCCAGGGTCACGGCTTCGGTGATCGGGTTGGCTCGCCGCGATTCGTGGGTGATTCCTTCGTGATCGGGCGGGACAACAAACGGTTCGGCCTGTTCGGCGATCTTTTCCATCATGCGAACACAGGCGACCGGATTGACGCCGATCGCGGTTTCTCCCGACAGCATGACGGCATCCGTACCGTCGATGACCGCGTTGGCGACGTCGCTGACTTCGGCGCGAGTGGGCAGGTCGTTGTTCTGCATGCTGTCCAGCATCTGGGTCGCCGTGATGACGGGTATTCGAGCGTGGTTGCAGCGTCGGATGATTTCCTTCTGCAGGATCGGAACCCGGCTGATTTCCGCTTCGACACCCAGATCGCCGCGAGCCACCATGACGGCGTCGGCCGCGCCCAGAATGTTATCCAGATCAGTGATCGCTTCGCGTTTTTCGATCTTGGCGACCACCACCGGCGGAAACGCCGGCTGATGAGATTCGATCAGTTTCCGCAGTTGATCGATGTCGGAAGCCCGTCGCACGAAACTCAGGCCGATGAAATCCAGCCGGTTGTCGATCGCCCACTTCAGATCGTCCTGATCCTTTTCCGTGATCCCCGGAGTGCTTAGCGCGACGCCGGGCAGGTTGACTCCCTGGCGACTGCGAATCACGCCCGGTTCTGCCACCAGGCACGAGACCGAACTTCCGTCTTCGGCCTTTTGAGTCACCAGCATCGACACGGTGCCGTCCGCCAGCAGAATTCTGTCGCCCTGATCGACATCGTCGATCAGGCGATCGTAGGTACACGTCAGATCGGTCGGCACGGACGATTCCACGCCGCGAACGAAGCGAAAGATGCTGTCGTTCTGACACATGACTTCGCCGCCGGGAATTTCGCCCAGACGAATCTTCGGCCCGGAAAGATCGCCCAGAACTCCCGCGGGAATCGCCAGCGCCGAAGACACTCGACGGATGCGCTGCAGAATTTCGAAAAGCTGCTCGTGGCTGCCGTGAGCAAAGTTCAGCCGGAAAATGTCGACTCCCGCCAGGACCAGTCGCCGCAAAGTGTCCTCATTCTCACTGGCGGGACCGACGGTCGCGATGATCCGCGTTTTTGCGAGCTTGCGAATCTGCAGAGGAACATTCGGAGGAGGCGACATGGCGGACTTTCGAAAACTCCGGGAATTATCGGGATCCGGCGCGACTAAAGATGTACGGGAACAAACCGTTCCAGTTCTCCCGGCCGGGCCGTCGCGGGCGGTTCGATCCAGGGAATGTCTCGGCCTGCGTCATGGTATTTCTTTACGAAGGCTTTGAATTGCCTTGTGATCGCCATCAGAATCTCTCGCTCGCCGGTGCCGGCGACTTCGATTCCTTCAAGATTCGCCACACGACCGCAACGCCGTCCGTTTTCGTCGGCAACACTCAGAATCACATGGCAGTTAAACACCGGAACCGGGTCCGGCGAGTTGACGGGAAGCTGCGGCAGCGGAGAATGACTGTCGTTCATCGTGCGGACTGCATGAGTAGAAGGGCGGCGCGGCGACCGGTAGGATGTTCGTGACCAGGGTACCGGTTCAGGCGAGAAACCGGTGGAAGTCTTCCATTGTGGACAAAGTGACGAGTCCCATCCGTCGGTGATTTTCGGAGACGCGTCGCCCCGTCCTCTGCAATAACTGGTAACAACTCATCGGCTGCACGCTTTAGCTGCGTCAGTGACAACGGTATCAGCGACGGCTGTGCCAACGTTTCACGGAGAATAACAATGCTGCGACTTTCCTACACGCTGGTTCTCAGCGGCCTGCTGCTGGCAGGTTCACCGACGTTTGCCGACGACTCATCCATCGTCGACATGCGAAACAAGGCATTTCAGTTTCTGAAACTGACTCAAAACGCTGACGGGTCCTGGACCAGTGACAAGATGGTGGGAATCACCGGCCTGGTCACCGCAGCTCTGCTGAATTCCGGCCGACCCGTCGATGACCCTCAGGTCGCCGCGGGGCTGAAACATCTGGAAAGCCACATTAAGCCCGATGGAGGCATCTACGCCGTCGGGAGTCTGCACCGAAACTATGAAACATGCATCACGGTGCTGGCGTTTTCGGCAGCCAATAAAGACGGTCGCTATGCGGACGCCATCAGTCATGCCGAAGAGTTTCTGAAGGGACTGCAGTGGGACCAGGGAGAAGGCATCGAATCCTCCGATCCGGCCTGGGAGGCGGCGGTTACGGTTCTCACCAGCGTCCCGACATGTCCAACACGCAGTATCTGGTTGAAGCACTGAAGGAAGCCGGCGTCAAAGAAGACGACCCCGCCATGAAGAACGTGCTGGTGTTTCTGTCACGGTCGCAGAACCTGGAATCAGAATTCAACACCACACAGTTTGCCGGAAAAATCAACGACGGTGGCTTCTACTACACACCGGCAGCCGGTGGCGATTCGAAGGCCGGCACCACCGACAATGGCGGCCTGCGATCCTACGCCAGCATGACGTACGCGGGGCTGAAGAGTCTGATCTACGCCGGACTGGATCGTGATGACCAGCGAGTCATAGCCGCGACGGAGTGGATTCGTCGTCACTATTCGCTGGCGGAAAATCCGGGGATGGGACAGCAGGGACTGTTCTACTACTTTCACACGTTCGCCAAAACGATGAACACGCTGGGTGAAGATGAGTTCGCCGACGCGTCCGGGACTCGTCACAACTGGCGACATGAACTGATCGAACGCCTGGCCACACTGCAGCAGGCCAATGGAAGCTGGTCGAATCCGGCCGATCGGTGGCAGGAAGGGGATCCGAACCTGGTAACCGCCTACTGCCTGCTGGCACTCAGCCAATGCGAACTGAAGTCACCCGGCGAAGAGAATTAGCCGCCGTCGGCTGTTACGCGTGATTCTGAATTGCGGTTGTTTGGCGGTCCACCGTCCGTCCGTTTTGTCCTGGCCGAGGTTCGCCGGCCGGTTGTTCTGTTCGAGTGATTCCCATGCCCGTCGACAAGTCCGGTACACGCGTTCGCCAGATGTTTGGCGAAATCGCCGGGCGCTATGATTTCATGAATCACTTTCTGTCCGCCGGAACCGATATGTACTGGCGGCGGAAAACCGTTCGGTCCGTTCGGCCCTCCGGCGACGCTCCCATTCTGGACGTCTGCACCGGTACAGGAGATCTGGCGTTCGCCTGGCGCAAAGCCGCGCGATCGGATGCACAGATTCTCGCGACCGACTTTACTCACGGAATGCTGGAACGAGCCGAACGAAAACGCGGCTCGCGCGACATCATCTTCATGGAAGCGGATACTCAGGGACTGCCGTTTCCCGACGATACGTTTCAGATCGTTTCGGTGGCGTTCGGTCTCAGAAACGTCAGCAGCACCATCGGCGGGCTGGAAGAAATGACTCGCGTCGCCATGCCCGGCGGACGCGTTGTTGTGCTGGAATTTTCGCTGCCCGACAACCGAATCGTCAGCAGCGCCTACCAGTGGTACTTCCGCAATATCCTGCCGAAGCTCGGTCACCTGCTGACGCGCAACAGCCACGCCGCCTATGAATACCTGCCCCAGTCGGTGTCCGAGTTTCCCGACGGAGAACAGCTCACGCAGCTCATGGAAGAAGCCGGACTGGAACGCACGGCGTTCCAACCGCTGACCGGCGGCATTGCCACGCTGTACATCGGCCACAAACCCTCACAATCGGAACCCCGCGTGGTTTCGGAAACCGCAAAGTCAAAACATGCCGTTTGACTTTTGAAGGATTGACACAGGGTGACCGCTCCCGGCATCTTCAATCGCAGTCACTGCGTTTTCAGAAGATCACCGCGACGTGCAGTGTGCGCGGCTAGCAAGGGGGAAAAAACATGTCTGTCCGATTTCGATTGTGTCTGCTGGCATGGATTGCAGTCGTCGCCGTCAGCAAACTTGCCGGCGCGGAAGTGTTTGAGTTCGATTCCGGGTTCAAGATGGAAATCACACCCGCGGAAAAACTGCCGCTGGCTGACGAAGCCGCAGAAGCAGCAGCGGACGGTGACGAAGCCGTCGACGCCGAAAAGTGCGGCCATCAGGTCGCCGCCAAAGCTCAGGCCTACAAAAAGATCTACGACGCCATCCCGTTCAATCGAGCGGAGTACAACGTCAACCCGTCCTATCGTCACGACACCACGATGGAACTGCTGACCGGGAATGCCCGCCATCAGACCACCGTGCAGCACATCACACCGCGACTTCCGGTTCGCCGGACCGGGCCGATCAACGCGATTCCGTATCGCTACAACAATCCGAACTACGGCCTGAACTACTACTTCTACTTCCCGTACTGGAACGCCCGCGGCATCTATTGATCCGCCCGAGGTTCGTTCACCCGGAACGCACTTCTCCCTGCGCCGCATCGCCCGCGATTCCGTCTCTCCCAGCGCAGCCTCCGGAATAGGTCGCACCAGCACCGCGACGCGCGGGAGAGGCCGGACTTCGCAAGCGGCATCCTGGCTGCGCAGTCCGCTGATCCCGCGTACGCCCTGCCCCGCCGGACTTGCTGCGCTTGTTCGATCCCTCCGGCCTTCGACAGCGTTTGATCGAAATCGGGGATGTGAAGATCAGGCCTGGCGACGGGAGTTTTGTCAGGCGAAGTCGTTAGAATCCGCCTGCAAATCGAACTGTCATTCACCAGTGCGTTCCGGGCACGCTTGCGGACTTCAGGACCAGGATGCGTTTTTCTGTTGTTGGAAATCTGGCTCAGGCAATTGTGCTGCTGCAGGCGGCGCATGAGTCAGCAATCCATGAACTGACTGTCGGGTATGTCACGGGTAAGTTGAAGGACCGAGTGGCAGAATCCGGTCTTCCTTTGCGGCTGGCATCGTCGGCGGAAGATGTGCTGGTCGATGCGCAGACAGATGTGATCCTGGTCGCGGCTTCCGACGCGCAGGAGTCCGTCTATCTGGCACGGCAGGCTTCGCAGGTTGATTGCCATGTTGTCGTACTGCCTCCGAAGGATGTGTCGACCGCGTTCAGTTACGAGCTGCACCTGCTGCTGGATGAAAGTCGTCGCGGAATCATTGTTCTGTCCGGTCGGTGGTACGTCGAACCCGACAACGAAGTTACGAACCGGCGTGCTTCCGTTCGGCAGTTGGCCTTGTCGCTGCCGATTCCGGGATCTCACGACGCGTCGCTGGACCACGTACAGTTGGCGGCAATCGATGCCCTGTGCGGCTGCGGTTTTTCTTACAGTCAGGTGACAGCGATCGACGTTCGAGCGGCCGATGACGTACTGCTGTCGCGGACAATCACACTGGGTGCATCCGAGGTGGCGGAGGCAAAGCTGCCGCCGGCAACGCTGACTTTGACCGCCGGACAGACCGCCGAAGCTCCGGCCGGTGAAATCCACGTCGCATTGTTTGATGGGAAACAAGGCACTCTCCGATTCCTCGCACCGGGGAACTCCTGCGATTCCGCCACCGGAGCGAACGGATTCTCACCGACGCTGCCTGATCGATTGACAAGTGCTCTGACATCGCCGGAACAGTGCCAGACGGCGATGCGGCAGTTTTCGCATTCTCTTGAGCTGCTGGCAGGAATCGAAAAATCGCTGCGTCGCCGCAGAACGGTGGATGTGCATTCGGATGCAGCGTCAGAGCGTGGCGTTTTCAAGAGTCAGATGACGGCCATTGGCTGCGGCGTTCTGACTTACGTGACGCTGGGAATGGTTGTCTACCTGCTGATTGCTCAGGTGGCCGACCTGCCGACATGGGCTCTGCAGACAGCCAGAATCATCTGGATTGCTCCGGTGGTGATCTTTCTGCTGCTGCAGTTGCTGCTTCCGGTTGCTCGAAGCCGTAACAGCGATCAGCCGCCCGCAAACGGATAGCTGCCAACAGTCCGGAAACCTCAGTGAGACGGTTTCACAAGCTTCACCGCGCGACACATTTCTTCGGCGAACGCCTGGACTGTCTGCGCGGCAGCTTCGGCGGAATTCGTTTCGGCGATGCGACGAACAACCGCCGACCCGACGATCACGCCGTCGGCGACTCCCGCCAGGCTTGCCACCTGATCCGCTCCACTGATGCCGAAGCCTACGGCCAGCGGAAGCTGAGTCTTTCCGCGAAGTTCGACCAGTTGCTGCGAAAGTTCGGCAGGCAGTTCGTTGCGGACTCCCGTGGTTCCCGCGACGGAAATGCAGTACACGAAGCCGCTCGAAGCATCAAGGATCTGCTGCGTTCTTGCGGCAGATGTCGTCGGAGCAATCAACTGCACCAGGTCCATGCCGGCGGCCGCCGCCAGGTTGTGAACGTCCGTTGCTTCGTCGGCGGGAAGGTCGGGAACAATGAGTCCGCGGAATCCGACAGCGGCGGCTCGCTGAACAAAGTGCTCCGGTCCGTATCGGAAGATGATGGCATAGGAAACCATCGCCAGCACCGGCGGAAGTCCGGAATTCTTCAGCGATTCCATCGCCTGAAAGATCCCTTCCACCGTGATTCCCCGCTCCAGAGCTCGCGTGTAGGAAGCCTGAATCACCGGCCCGTCCGCGATCGGATCGCTGTACGGAAAACCCAGTTCAATCAGATCAACTCCCGCCCGGGACAAGGCCGTCAGCACGGCCGCGGTGGTTTTCAGATCCGGATCGCCCGCCGTAACAAACGGCATGAACGCCATCCGGCCTTCCTGTTGTGCGCGATCGAAAGCCTGTGAAATTGGTGACATGGAACGCGTCCAGGGATTCCCGTGAGGATGCTCGTCAGGCGCGCGGCAGATGAGCTGTTATCTGCCCGCGAGCCGCACGGCGCTAGCCGCGGCTGTGTTCGCTGAGAACCGGGGCTATCGCCCTGCGGCTGGCGGGTAGATTCTCATCTGCCGCACGCCTTAAGAAGTGGTGCTGCAGTTGTGGCGGAAGACTAACGGGTCAGCAGTCGTCGGCCAATCGACCACCGACGTGTCTCGCGCCGGTGCGGGACGGATCCACGTTGCAGGTAAATCGACACCTGCCGATCGCCTTACAGTCGAAAGGCGAAGGCATGACTGATGGCCCGCCAGGCTCGCGACGCCAGCGACATCGGCCGGCAGGATATCCTGGCCACGCCGGACGAATACAGCGGAGCGGTCGCTCCCGCCGATAGCGTCATCCGCACGGGGTAGCGAATCTCCGCGGGAACAAACCGATCGTCCCGCTGTCTTGCAGAAACCAACTGGTTGACGGCCAGTTCGCGGGCGACTTCTGTTCCGGGATTAGTTCCGATGATGGTCACTTGAGCGGAGACGGTATCGCCGACGCTTGACAGAAATCTCAGTTCTGCGGTTGCTTCGGGAGGGATCAGCACCACGTCTTCCTGCCGGACAAGAGCATCCGCCTGTCGAACCGAATCTTTGGCCACCCAGCACAAGAGCGTTTCGCGGTGCAGCCACGTTCCGCGATTGGCGGCGTCCAGCGGATTGCCGAACCAGAACTGCTGCGTCGCTTCGGTTGTCCGTTGGCGCGTGGTGTTTCGCTGGTTGACGACACGACCACCGGACGGGCTGACGATCCGAAGCTGGTCAATGGCCAGTCGCAGCGTCTGCAGCCGTTCCCGCGCCGACGCGATGGCGTCTTCGGCAGCCGGCAACGCGGCGCTCGCGGTGGGAATGGTTGATCTCAGGCCCAGCAATGCCGTGTGGCGAAGTTCGTGCATCTGCAGTTCGGATTCCTGTTCGACCAGCCGCCGCTGAAGGTCGGGATTCGTCAGCGTGGCAATGGTGTCTCCCGCTCTGACTTCCGTCCCGGCAGCAACCGCCGACGCCAGCCGGCCATCAACAGCGACGAAAACCGGCACGCCTCCGGAATTCAGCGTGAACGGAGCGTTCACAGAATGGGGCAGCGGAATGAACAGCACCACCAGCACAATTACGCCGAACCAGGTTAGTCCGAACGCCGCCCGTCGAGACGCGCGCTGGTCGCGGGAAAGCTGAATTCTGCGCATTCGAACGTAGTTGGCATGAACCGCGCCGACCACAAGTCCCGCCACGACGGGCACCATCAGCACGATCACGATCGCCTCCAGCCCGTGTGGTTTCAGAAACTGGTGCATCGCCCAGAAGATGACGCTCAGCACAAAGAACCGATAGATCATCGACGCGATTCCGTAGGCGATCAGGCCCAGCTTCGGCAAAGTCAGCTCCGCGGCGTCAGGAGGCAGCCGGATTCCCAGGACAACGAAGTCGAACCAGCAACCGGACAGCCGCCTGGCTTCGGTCCCCAGATTCGGCATTCGCAGCAGATCGGTCAGAACATGATACCCGTCGTACCTCAGCAGCGGATTTCCGTTGACCAGAACAGTATTGACGGATGCCACAAGTGTGACATTCAGCAGGAACAGATTCAGCGAACCGGGGATGCTGAACCGCCACAGCAGGAAGCAGACGGAAGCGATCAGCAGTTCGACCACGATCCCGGCGGCGGACACCTGAATCCGCTTCCACCGATTTCTCTGCAGCCACGTGTCGCTGACGTCGCAGTACAGCATTGGCACAAAACCGACCAGGAGGACTCCCAGTTCGTGACATTCGCCACCGTGGTGGCAGCATGTCAGGCCGTGTCCCAGTTCATGAATGATCTTGATGACAACCACAGCCGCAAACAGATACTTCAAATTGTCCAGCGTGATCAGCCGGCGAAGTTCCGGAAGCTGAACGGCAATCTTATCCGCCTGAGTCACCGCCACGAAGGCAGCCGACAGAATGATCAGCAGCATGACGGCCAGCGCCGAGGGCCGATAGATCCAGCCAAGGACCGCATCCAGTCGCTGCAGCAGAGCGTTGGGGTCGAATCCGCGAAACCGGTGACTCAGAAGCGACGACATCCTCTGCCACCTGCGCGCAGCCCGACCGCGTCGATCCTGTTCCAGCAGCAGTTCCGCGTGCCCCGGAACCGTGCTGACCAGCAACCCACTGCGGACCAGCGACATCAGGAAGGCATGCAGATTCTCCAGAGAAAACCGCACGTCCGGAAACGCCGACTGCATCGCGGTCAGAATCTGCCGCCACGACGTGCTGCCGGTCAGTAATTGCAACAGGGTCATTTCTTCCGGCAGCAGATGAAAATACTTCAGCCGCAGCGGATCCTTGACGGTCCAGCTTTCCGACGCCCCGGCATCGGTCTGGACAACCACCAGATCCGGCCTCATCCGCCAGGGAATATCCGAGTCCGCCTGCACGAAACGCACCTTCCATCGTCGCGAGAATCACAGGTACGGAACGAGATGAGCCTTTGTCTTCATCAGCCACGACTGGATTCTGTGCCGATCGCCCGGAGCCAGCGGACCAGAAACGTCCATCTCGACAACTGTCACTACGACGCTGCCTCTGCATTCCGATCTGTCACACTGCTGATTAGCGGTGACATTTGAAAAGTCTATAGAATCCCGGTTGAAGCAGACAGGTAACATCCGTCGTTGCTGATCACCCGTTGTCCGTACCGATTCAAACGCTTCGCCATTGCAACTCAGACCTGAACAAATTCATCCGTGGATTGTGGCGCACCGGGGTGTTTCCGAGCGGTGTCCCGAAAACACTCGCGCTGCCTTCGAAATGGCCGTCGCACAACAAGCCGATGCGATTGAATGCGACCTGCAACTGACGGCCGACGGTCATGTCATCGTCTGCCATGATCCGACGCTGGATCGCTACGGTCACGCCGGCGTGCAGATCAGCCAGTCGACGCTTGCCGAGCTGCAGACGCTGGATGTCGGCAGTTGGTTCGGAAAGCAGTTTGCCGATCAGCGGCTGATGACGCTCAACGAGCTGCTGGCCGACTTTGGAAGCCGGATTCCGCTGTTTCTGGAACTGAAGGCCGAACAACTTTCCTCAGCGCAATGCGATCAATTCGTCCGCGAAGTGGTGGAACAGGCCTGTCAGTTTCCGAAACAGAATGATGTCGCGTTTCTTGCGTTCGATCCGGCAGTACTTGCGCGGCTTCACACTCTGGCTCCGCAGGCGAATTTGGTGCTGAACACGGAAGATCCGCAGGACGTTTCCGTTAACGAACCGATTTCGCTGGACTTGCTGTTCGGAGTCGACGGCAACATCGATCGAATGTCACGGGAAACAGTGCAGTGGCTTCACGATCGAAACCTGGTCGCTTTGAGCTACACGTGCAACAGCGAAACGGATGTGCTGGCGGCACGGGAATGTGGCGTCGACGCAATCATCACAAACGATCCCGAACGAACTCGCGAGATACTTAGCGAACATGGACGCTCCGGCCGTGCATCGTGACCCCCGTCTGCTGACGAATCAGGCGTTTGACGTCGTCGTTGTGGGAGGCGGCATCTACGGCAGTTGGATGGCGTTTCATGCTGCGGTCGCCGGATTGAAGGTTGCTCTGATCGAAAAATCCGACTGGGGCAGCGCGACGTCGTCCGCGTCATCGAAACTGCTGCACGGCGGACTGCGGTACCTGGAACGTTACGAATTCGGCCTCGTTCGCAAATCGCTTCGGGAACGCCGTGAACTCAGTCAGCGGCTTCCTCATCAGGTTCGGCCGCTGCGATTTCTGGTGCCGGTGTACCGCGATACGCGAGTCGGCCGGTGGCGAATGAACGCTGGCCTGTGGCTGTACGACAGACTCGCCGGACGACGTCAGCCCGTGGGTGCCCACGAGTGGTTCTCCGCGCCGGACTTTCTGAAGCTGCTGCCGTCTCTGAAGAATGATGCGTTACTCGGCGGCTACAGCTACGGAGACTGCGGGACCGACGACGCTCGCCTTGTGCTGGAAATCGTGGCGTCCGCGATCCGAGCGGGGGCGGTTGCCTGTCACTATGTGAAGGCGGACGAACTGCTGACGGCGAACGGCCGCGCAACCGGAGTCCGCGTGACCGATCTGGAATCGGGAAGCCGGTTCGACGTGACCGGATCAATCGTCATCAATGCCGCCGGCCCGTGGGTCAACCGCCAATTCGGACGAACCAACGACAATGCGTCACCGAACCCGGCCGGATCGCACATTCCGGAAAGCGCGGTTCGGCTGACAAAAGGCGTTCACCTGGTGATGCCGGCGCTGGAATCGCCGCATGCCGTGCTGCTGACTTCGAAGAGCGACGGTCGCGTCTTCTTTTTGATTCCCTGGTACGGACGCACGCTGCTGGGAACAACGGACACTGACTTTCACGGCGACCCTGAATCGGTATCCGTGGAAATGTCCGACATTGATTATCTGCTTTCGGCGGCCAACAGCTATCTGCAGATTCCCTGGACACACGACGATATCCACGGTTCGTTCGCGGGACTTCGCACGCTGCAGGAGGAAGCGGGCCGAAAGGCATCGGGTGTGTCGCGCGAATGGTTGTTCGAAGAAACGGTACCGGGCCTGTGGACGTCGATCGGCGGGAAGCTGACGTCGGCGCGAGTGGACGCGATTGAAGCCGTCGATCGCATTCTGGCATCGCTGAAACGTCCGCGACATCACGCGTTTCCGGAACAAGAGATGGCGTGGTGTCCTGACGGTCGGTTTTTCGACTGGCTGCGTCAGACGTGTTCGGAAGCGGAAGCCGCGGGACTCGACGCGGAAACTGCCACGGAATGTGCTCGCCGCCACGGTGCCCGCATGGCCGACATCATCGCTCTCGTGAAAACGTCACCGGACCTGGCGGCACGAATTGTCAGGGACCTGCCGTTCTGCCGAGCCGAAGTCGTTCACGCCGCGCGAAGTGAAATGGTGCGGACACTGGTCGATCTTCTTCGCCGTCGAATTCCACTGCTTATCCTGACACGGCTGACTCAGGAGACAATCACCGACGTCTGCGATCTGGCCGCTCCCGAACTTGGCTGGGATGCCGCTCGCTGCGCGCAGGAAGTGGCCACCGTGAACAGCCTGACGACAGCCAACCGTGCCTGATGCTTTGTCAGCACGAAATTGATGAGTTGTGTGGCACTGGCTTTGCCAGTGGTTTCCGCAGCGCAGGCGCACTGGCACTGGCTGTGCCACACAACAAGACATTTCCGCCGGGACACAGGCGTTGCATCAGCCGAGTATTGATTGATTGGCCGGTCGCGGTATTCGGGTGCGATTCGGGAGGGCGAGGCTCCTGCCGAGCCGCGTGTGCCACAGGACGTCCGCAGCGACTCGGCGGGAGTCTCGCGCACCCGAGCAATGACGCGGCTCAGACCACACACCGGTCCTATTCGCGACCGCGAAGCGGGTGACGGCCGGCGTCGTCGGATTCATTGCTGCCCAGCGCGATTCTGGCGGCAGTTGAGACTCGCACCAGCAGCGTTCCGGCCTTCAGCACCGACATCGCGGCGAAAACCACCACACCGGCTTCAACAACCTGCCGGTTCAGCGCGACAAAGACGGCGATGACCATCAGCAGCAGACCCGACCCCACCAGCAGCCAGCCCACCGTTTCACGAATGTACAGAAACACCACCGGACTCCTGTGTCGGGGAAGGAACAGATTTCGAGGAATCAGCTTTGACGGACCTGGCCGCCGAACGTCGACGATGTTTCAGTTTGCGAAGCACGATCATTCGGAGGTCTCGATGATTCCAGTGCAGAAACACGCCGCGAAGATAGATGCGAGCCTGCGCGGGCGACAGCGTTCGCCATGCCAGGTGATTCAGCGTGATGGAGCCGATCAGCCAGACGGCCGTCAGGATCAATGCCACGATGATTGCTCTCAGCAGGTTCGGCCGCAGGCGAAACGTCGCCATGGCGTCGGTATCGGACGGAATCAGGGACAGAAACATCCACGCCGACAACACGCACACCACAGCTTTTGTTCCGCATGCGAACGCGGCGTCAAGCGACACGGTGCTCGTCGATCGCCCCGGAGAGTGACGGCCGGCGAAGTACGCCTTCAGCAGACTTCGAAGGCCCGGCAGTCCCGTCGACCGGGCAACTGTTCGAAACCGTGCCGTTGAAAGAAGCAGCAGCATTGCCAGTGATGCGTCATACACCGCTCCGAGATCGGCGCCGCGCAGCCGCTGCGGTTCGCGGAAGAACAGGTCCACCAGCATCAGAAACAGCAGGACTCCGCTGATGCCGTTTTTCAGTGTCAGCACAACCATCGCCAGAAACAGAAGCTTCAGCGGAATTTCCAGTATGGAGCCGCCCAGCGGAGGCCCGGAAAACGCGGAAAGCGAATACAGCAGTCCCACTGCAAGCGCTATCAGCAGATTGGCCATCGCTATATGCAGAGAACTCCGAAGTTCGGAATCAGGTGAGACTGGACGCATCAGCGGCTCCTTCCGGCGACGGATCGCCCCCGGCCGGCCAGTTCGGCTTCCGCCAGCACGATCGCGGTCGCGCGAGGCGGGCCGGCGAATGCCACGGACGCTCCCGTCCTGCGCAGTTGCCGTCGGACGCGCGATGCGAACTCCACCGTCCGCAGATGTTCCGCTCGACGAAACACGTCTGCTGCATTTTCGATCGGTGCCGAGGGAAATTCGTCGCCCGGCCGCAGACCGGTTGGTGTCGGCGAAATGAAGACCACGCGATGGTGACGGCCCATCGCCATCTTCACCGCCGGCATCATTTCCTCCAGGCTGTCGGCACTGCTGATCAGATCCGCCAGAATCACAAACACCTCGTTGTCCCGCGCGCGGGCGACCGATTTGGTCAGTTGCTGACTGACGGCACGCAGCCGCGAATTCGATCTGTCTCCGGTGCCCGTGTTGCGACCGGACGGCATCGTCACCCAGGCCAGTCCCGAATTCTGCAGAAACCGGCACGACACGGTTCCCATCATCCGGTCGTCGTGAACCATTCGAATGATGTCGAACAAAGACAGACCGAACAGTTCCGCCAGGACGTTCGCCAGCAGACTTCGCTGATACCGATCGCGGCGTTTCTTCGGCCGCAGCGGCAGCCAGGTAAACGGAGGCTGATTGATTCGGTCGTCCAGCAGTTCCGGATACCGTTCGCGGCATACCGCTAAAGCGCTGGCCATCAGACCCGGCGTCAGTGAAATTTGCGGCAGCGTATTGTGTTCCGCGAAGTCACTCATCGCTTCCAGCAGTCGATAGAACGCGCGTTCTCCCGTGCCGGCGGGAAGCCGCTTCGAACCGCTTTCATCCATCAGCACGGCGGCGATCGGATCGCCGATGGACACGCATGCGCGAGCGATGCTGGCCCCGGTGAACAGCGACTGGTCCAGCAGTCGCTTCCCGAAGCCGCCGGCTCGCGAAGACGCGAAACCGTCGATCAGCAGGTTCACGCGAACGGGAACTTCGGATTCGTACTGTCGCGTCATCAGCCGATCGCGGCGAGCCGATACTTTCCACGCGATTGCCTTCGGCGGATCACCCGGCTGATATTCCCGCAGTTCCAGCAGTTCCGAGCCAAACCCGGATCGCTGCAGTCGATGGACGCCGTGCTGCGGAAGTGAGTTGATGCGTTTGACTCCCGGACGCATGTCGCCGACGGAAACGAACGTCGGATACACGCGATACGACCGGTCTTCACGAATCAGCCGCTCCACAACAAACAGTCCCGCCGGGTCGGACAGCCGCACATGAATTCCCGGAAAGGCGACTCGCCCGGCGGCACGAATGCAGCACTCATACTTCAGCAGCACCGAATCCGCTCCGCTGCAGACGGACACGGAAGAATTGCCGGACAGCGGTTGAAACGTGTCCGGCAGAACATCACGAAATGTCGTCAGCGGCGGAATGCGGCGACCTGTGGACGAAATCATAACTTCAACGCGAAGCGGCCGGTCTGCCCACAGCACCGGTTGATGCAGCGTGCGCCCGTTCAAAGTGCGGTCGCAGGAAACAATCGGCCACATCACGCGGGCCTTCACCATCAGAGAACACCAGGCAGAGAATACCCAGATCAGCACAGCCAGCGATACCAGGGACAGCGTCGGCTGGTAACGCAGGATCCCCAGCAGCAGACCGCCCATCGCCGAAACAATCAGGATGCGAGCGCGATTTGTCATCGCTTCGGAGTGCTTTCGGAAGGCGCCGGTGTCACACCCAGAACCGGGACGGATGCGATGACTTCCTCGACGATCTGCCGGGGAGTGCGGCCGTCCATTTCGGCTTCGGGACGAAGAATAATGCGGTGCCCGAGAACCGGCAGCGCGACGGCCTGCACGTCTTCGTGAGTCAGGTAGTCGCGGCGGTAAAGCAGCGCACGAACTCGCGCGGCCTTCATCAGATTGATGGCGGCTCGCGGGCTGCCGCCGAGTGCCAGGTCCGCGTGTTGGCGGCTGCTGCGGACCAGATCGATGATGTACTCGCGAAGTTCCTGCGTGCAGAACACGGAATCGATCTGCTTCTGAATCAACAGCACTTCATCCGCGCTGGCCACGGGTTCGGGAGTCACAATGTCGCGGCTGTGAAGTTCCAGCATCGCAACTTCCGCTTCGCGCAGCGGGTAGCCGACTTCCACACGAAACAGGAACCGGTCAAGCTGAGCTTCCGGAAGCCGATAGACTCCCTCCTGTTCAATCGGATTCTGAGTCGCCAGGACCATAAACGGAGCGGGCAGCGGCAGTGTCGTGCCTTCGATCGTCACCTGATTTTCCTGCATCGCTTCCAGCAGCGCCGACTGCGTTCTGGCGGGAGCTCGGTTCAATTCGTCGGCCAGCAGCAGTTGACAGAATATTGGTCCCCTGCGAAGGATAAAATCGCTGGTGGCGCGGTCCAGCACCTGCGTGCCGGTGACGTCGGAGGGAAGCAGGTCCGGCGTAAACTGCACACGCTCGTAATCGATCCCCAGCACTGTGGAAAACGTGCGGCACAGGGTCGTCTTGGCGGTGCCCGGCACGCCTTCCAGCAGCACGTGTCCGCCGGCCAGCAGTGCCATCAGCAGTTGTTCGGTCACGGCGTCCAGGCCCACAACCACCTGGCCGATCGCCGCCAGCGTCTGAGTTCGAAGCTGACTGACACGGTTCGGAAGGTCTCTGATGGCGGAATCGTTCACGGTGCGCTGAAAGTCCGGCTACGAGGCTGAGAATCCTCCTGGCAAATCAGTGGCGTCGATCGTTCCGTGATCCGGCGCTGGATTGCGGAGCAACCCGAGGCAAATGGGATAATAATGGCAGCGACAGAATCCAACCCCCGCGGCTGGTGTGGGCCAAGACCGAGCCAAGTCATATCAATAACCGCTCAATCTGCCGGCGGCCCACCCCGTTGAGTCATGTCGCGGCATTCCGACTGCGAATGTGCTCGACCGCCCGGCCGACATCCAGAAACCGAGTGCGTGAAAGATGAGGCGTCCGACTGCCAAAGGCAAGTGACAACAGCAGCGGGATGGTTTCCCGGACCGACTTCGGCAGCGCCCGTGAGTCTCCGGCGAGCGACTGTTCGGTGACCAGCTTTCGCCAGTCGGCCGGATCACGCGACGACGTCAGTTGCCGGCAGAGTTCGAACACCAGCAGCCGAGCCGCCAAGCCGCGACCTTCGGCCGTATCCTGCCGCACAGCGTTCAGGTCCGCCGCCGACAGCATGTCCCGAGTCTGCGTCGGTACGGCGAGACTCGGGCTGCTGTTGGTCAGCGCGCGAGCCATCACAACCAGTGCCGCGAGCACCGCCGCCAGCAGCAGTCCCCGATGAAAATACGCAGCCGGAACGTCACGCGGCCGCTGCATCACCGCGCTGTTCAGCAGGTTAGAGTCTTCCACTTTGGTCACCACCAGATTCGCGATCCGCACCATCTGATCCACAGGCAGTTCCGGAATGGATTCCGGTGGCTTCGGCTTTGGTGGCAGACTGATCGCGGGAGGCGGCACGTTCGGCGGCAGCCGCAGCGCATAGGTTCCCTGTAACTGCCCGTCAACAATGAACATCAGCTTCTGCCGGTCCGGGTGACACAGCGAATGGCAGAGATTGATCGCCAGCATCGCGTTGTCCCCGTGCCACAGCATTCCGTTTGTCAGCAGACTGTGATCCGCGACCAAAATCAAACGGCCCGACGATCTCCATTCGGAAACCGCGATCAGCGGCATACCGGCGGACTCCGACGGAAACGTCAGCGGCGGAAGCTGAGCAACAATCTGCCAATTGGTTCCCGTGTCGGACAGGTCCGACAGCCAGCCGGAGCGATTCACAATCACTGTTTTCACACCCGATGTCAGCGGATGTGACTCATCCAGATCGACAATCTGCAGACAGTCGCCATGCCGCTGATACTGGTACGCCCGTCGATTCGTGGTGACCGGCCCTGCGTTCATCCGAAACCACCGACGGGCGATACCGTCCTGATCCGACGCGACCAGAATTCGTCCGCCGCCCTGCAGGAAGCCCCACGCCTCGGACCAGAATTGCTCGTTCGGCAGTTCGCCAATGATGACAATCACCGTCTGGCTCGGACTGGAAAACGCGTCGGCCGCCGTCTGGACGTGCTGCAGTCCGCGCTGTTCCAGCAGCATTTCGAACATTTCAAAACCGAAATGCCAGTCGCCTGGGACCACAGGACTGGGAGCTTGCTGCGCAGCCAGCGGTACCGGAAAGGCGGCCGCACGAACGCAGATCACGATCAGCAGCGCAGCGACCCGCAGTTGTGCCCGGCCTGCAGGCAGCCAGTGTCCCCTGCCATGTGTACCCGTGCCGTCCGTGCGGCGACGGGAACCTTCCGCCAGCGGCGCTGCCGGCGTCACTGACCTGGCAATCAGCATGACACACACCGCCGCAGTGCCGCGCGAGCTTCATCCAGTTGTTCCGGCGTCAGCGTCGTGCCTGGTGGCGAATAGCGGACCTGTTCGTACAAGTCCGCCAGAATCGCGGCTGCACCGGCGGCCAATGGAGCGTCCTGGACCAGGGCCGCCGCAGCACGTCGATGCGGCCACCAGAGTTCTGTCTGATTCTTTGTGATCGCAACCAGTCGATGGAACGCTTCCACAATGTCAGCCGCGCTGTTAATCGGCATCAGGCTGAGTTCCGTCTTTGCCCGACGTATGCCGGATCGTCTTCCGGAAAGCTTTCGGAGCACGAACGGCACGACGAAGGCGGCGGCGGCCAGCATCACCAGCAGGTTGAGAATCGACGAGACGTCCAGGTTGGGAAACGAAAGGCGATCCCACACGCCAGCGCCTGCCGCCGGCGACGGCGCCTCCGAGATCTGCCGGAGCCAATCGGTGGCCGTGTTCTTCGCCGGTGCCGACGATCCGCCGGCGGAGCCTGATTGGTCCGCCGGCACGTCGTTGGAATTTCCCTGGTTCTGCATCTGCTTCAGAATGACGTCCTTCAGAACGTCAACGAGGTCTCCGCGCAGTCCTTCGAGTAATTTCATCAGCGACGCCTGATCGGCCGCGGACTGCAGCCCGGTTCCGCTCGACGGCTGAATTCCTTCCGCACGAGCTTCCTTCAGAATGTTCCGGAACGCGTCCGCCAGTTCTGACTCACTCAGCGGATCAAGAAACTGTTTGCGAAGGGACGACGCGTCCGCCTCCGGCGCAGCCTGACTGGAATCTGTCGCCGCGGGCGGGCCGGATTGCGTGCGTCGTTCGGTAATAGCGCCATTGCGTGATATCGGTTCCGCAGGCGAGCCAGCGGCAGGAAGCGTCTCCGGCGCGGCGGGTAACGGCGGATCGTTGTTCAGCGGGAATGCGTTCTGCCGTGAGTCACCCTGACGGGAATCGCTGGAAGAACCAATCAGGCGCTGCAGAAGTTCGCCGGGAATTTCCCCCGTGGAACCCGGCGGCGGTACAGCACCTTCCGGCCACAACTGTTGTGCCTGACCGGGAAATTCTCCGCCGTCACGATTCCGTGTGCCGATCGGCCGACCGCCGGCGTCTGACGATGGCCGCGCCGAATTCGCGTCACTTGCCATCTGCTGAAGCATCTGCCGAGCCTGCTGGCTGACGGCTGGGTCATCCAGCGCAGATCTCAGCAGCGGCATCAGAGAATTCGGATCCGCGCCGGTGACCGGCGCTTCCTGCGACCCAGTTGTTCCGCGACCGTCATCAGAGCGCTGACGGAACTGGTCGGCGAATTGACGCAACTGTTCGTACTGACCGGCGTCCGAGTCGTGAGCGAAGTTCTGCGGTGCTTCGACTTCACCGCGATCCAGCTCCCGCTGCATGGCCATTCGCTGCAACTGCGTCAGCAATTGAAGTTGCTGCCAGACATTCGCACCGTCAGCAGAAGGCGGCCGCAGCCACCGATGCGAAGGGTCATCCGTCTGAGCCCGGGCTGTTGTTGCCGACAACACCACGGCGCACGTCAGTACGCCGGCTGCGCTGATTATGGCTGTCAGAAAACGGCTCATCGGACGGTGACTCGTGCACTGCGAAAGACATCGCCGCGCGGATCAGAAGCGAATCCGATCCGCGCCGATTATTCTCGCAGACCACCGAACGATGAAAAGCCTGAATCCGGATTTGGGCAGCTGAGTTCGATTCAGACGCGCCGCGTGGAGATTTCGTAGACCGGCCATTCCGTGCCGCAATGGTGGCAGTGAAAGCCGACAATCGTTGCGGTCCCCGGTATCGGCAGGCGGCTCTTCGGGCTGATCAAAGCGTCTTCCAGCTCCAATGGCTCAACGTCGGTGTGCGAACACTCCGGGCACTGGCCGTTGTCGTGAATGATGCGTGCGCGGTCAACGGGAGCAAACATTCGTCCGCTGACAACGGTCGTTCGCGATCGCGGCCGGAACGGCAGAATATCCGACGGCTCGTCGGAAGCATTCTCAACATCCGGTTCGCGTGCCGACGGATTAAACAGGCGCAGACGATTCATGTTCACGGTGATTCCTCCTTGATTCACGCTATCGATGGTGCGCCCGCAGGCGCTGATGCGTCGCCCGGACAATCCATTGCCCAGGGTCACTTCACTGCTGATTCCGGACGCATCCGACCGGTTGACTCGGCGAACAGAACTGTATGCAGCAGTGGCTGCGGACTCAAGCTGTGAAACCACAATTACAAAATAGGAAAACAGAGCAATCTGCGGGCATGTATTGCGTCTTCCGAAGTTGCAGTGCCGGCTCGCGATCGGCGTTGCAAACGCCATTGTTCGGGTGCCGCTGGCTTCGCAGTCCAGGACACTGACAAGACACCGGGATCGTTCGCTCGCTGTCGGGCAAGCGATTAGACTTCTCAGCCGCGCGAAACCGGAACCTGACGCAACGCAGCAGAATTCGACGGGAGCAAAACGGATCATGGCAGCATTTCTGGGGATTGACATCGGGACAAGCGGCACGAAAACGCTGGCGATCCGCGAAGACGGGACGATCCTGAGTTCCGCGACGGAAGAATATCCGCTGTCGAACCCCAAACCCGGCTGGTCAGAACAGAACCCCGCCGATTGGTGGGCTGCCACAGTGAAGACCGTTCGCCGTGTGATGAAGGCCGGTAAACTGAAACCGGGTGATGTCAGCGGCATCGGACTCAGCGGCCAGATGCACGGCAGCGTGTTCCTGAACAAGTCGCGCAGCGTGATCCGGCCTGCGCTGTTGTGGAACGACCAGCGAACCGCCGCCGAATGTGACGAAATCGAACAGCGCGCGGGAGGCCGCCGGGCTCTGATTAACATGGTGGCCAATCCCGCACTGACCGGCTTTACGGCTCCCAAGATACTGTGGCTGCGAAACCACGAACCAAAGAACTTCGACCGGACCGTTCAGGTGCTGCTGCCGAAGGACTACGTTCGGTTTCTGCTCACAGGGGAATTCGCGACCGAAGTCAGTGATGCGTCGGGGACACTGCTGCTGGACGTGGTGAATCGCCGCTGGTCGAATGAACTGCTGGGCAGGCTGGATCTGGACGCGTCACTGCTGCCTCGCGTGTACGAATCCGAAGACATCACCGGCGAACTTACATCATCGGCGGCCGGCGAACTGGGACTGCAGTCCGGCACGCCGGTGGTCGGCGGAGGCGGCGACCAGGCAGCCGGCGCGATCGGTAACGGCATCGTTCGCAAGGGAGTCGTGTCCGCCACGATGGGCACCAGCGGCGTCGTGTTTGCTCACAGCGACGAAGTGCAGGTCGATCCCGACGGACGGCTGCACACGTTTTGTCACGCGGTGCGCGGCAAGTGGCACGTCATGGGCTGCGTCCTGTCCGCCGGAGGCAGCCTGCAGTGGTTTCGCAACCAGCTTTGCCAGGAGGAAAGTGCAGCGGCAAAAAAACAGAAGATCGACCCGTACGAACTGATTACTCAACTGGCCGCCAGTGCTCCGGCCGGTTCCGAAGGACTGTTCTTTCTGCCGTATCTGACGGGAGAACGGACTCCACACGCCGATCCGTACGCCCGCGCGTGCTGGATCGGACTCAGCCTGCGACACGGAAGAGCCCACATGGCTCGCTCGGTCATGGAAGGTGCGACCTTCGCCATGCGGGATACTTTGGAAATCATCAGACAGATGAATATCCCGGTAAACGAAATCCGGTTGTCCGGTGGCGGTGCCCGAAGTGAGTTCTGGCGACAGATGCAGGCCGATATCTACGGCCAGCCGGTGATCACGATCAACGCGGAAGAAGGTCCGGCGTACGGCGTGGCACTGCTGGCCGCGGCGGGGACCGGCGCTTACCGGAATGTCGCCGAAGCCTGCAAGGCGACCATTTCTGTCGTGTCAAAAACGACAGCCGGCGCGGCCGCAAAGAAGACCTACAACGCGGCCTACCCCGTCTACGGGAAACTCTATCAGTCGCTGAAGAACGACTTCCGCAGCATCCAGTCGCTGCTTTGAAGACCGAGCGTTGACGACCCGGCTTTAGGCGATCGGCAGGTGGAGATTTACCTGCAAGCCGCACGGCGCAAGCGCCGGTTCCGTTCACAGAGAAACCTGGGCAAGCGCCCTGCAGCCTGCAGACTGGTAAGAATTCATCTGCCACACGCCATAATGGCCGATGCGCAGAACAAGCACTCGTCCCGACCGAAGGTCAACACGGAGGTTTCGAACGAGCAAAGCAAATTCGGGAGGAGGGCGGTCCGCGCGCAAACCTCGCTGCGTTGCGGGGACGCTGATCGCGCGTTCGGCCCTCTCCCGGGCATCGCTCCGCTCGCCCGACCTCTCCCTGCCGCTGTCCGGGGAGAGGTGGGTGGGCGGGCGATGCGCGAGCCAGGGTCCACTTTCGTCAGCATGTGACGGAATTCGGAATGGTGGTCAGAAATCGGCTGATTCGGTACAACGCCACCGCTGCGGCGCGTCAGACTGACAGCGGCGCGCGACTCCGTGTGAAACGCGGACGTTTTTGAGCAGGAGAACGACGGCGTTGTCTCGCGAACCGGAATATTCGGACCAGCAGATCGAGGAACTCGGCCTGCTGCGCGAACGCCTTCCGCGCCATATCGCGATCATCATGGATGGCAATGGCCGCTGGGCTCAGAAACGCGGATTTCCCCGAGTGGAAGGCCATCGCCGGGGCGTGCATTCTGTCCGAAGTGTCGTCGAGGAATGTTCCCGCCTGGGACTGAAGCAACTGACGCTGTACTGCTTTTCCAGCGAAAACTGGAAGCGCCCTCAGCGGGAACTCAGCCTGCTGATGCGGCTTCTGAAGCAGTACGTCATTGAGGAACGCCGCGAAATTCAGGAACAGGGACTGCGGTTTCGCGTGATCGGCAAGCTGGAAGAACTGGCCCCGGCTATTCAGAAGGAAATCGCGAAAACAGTTCAAGTGTCCGCAAACAACGACGGGATGACGTTGTGTCTGGCCGTGAACTACGGTGCCCGGCTGGAAATCACCGAAGCGGTTCGAAGAATCTGCGCCACTGTTCAGCAGGGCGAACTCCGTCCGGAACAGATCAGCGAAGACACTGTCGCCGCACATCTGATGACGGCGGGAATGCCGGATCCGGATCTGGTAATTCGCACGGCCAGCGAAATGCGGATCAGCAATTTTCTGTTGTGGCAGATCAGCTATTCGGAACTGTGGGTAACGGAAACATTCTGGCCGGATTTCCGCGAAGCGAATCTTCATCAGGCACTGAAGGATTTCGCCGCGAGAGACCGCCGGTTCGGGGGATTGAAGGTTCCGCCGGAAGAAGCCGCGTCGGCGTAAGGGGCACGACGAATCATGCTTGGCTGGCGACTTCTGATTTCCGCAGTCCTGATTCCGCTGCTGCTGGTGCTGTTCCGCTGGGACGCATCGATCGGCGACCGTGCTCCGGTGCTGTTGCTGATCTGTATCGGGCTTAGCATTCGCTGCTGCTTTGAGCTGACGCAACTGCTGCGGACTCGCGCGATGCAGCCTTCGTTCGGCCTGACGTCAGCGATTTGCGTGCTGACGATTCTGGCCGCGTGGAATCATGTTCGAATGCCGCCGGTCGCCGGAATCAATGGACTGCTGATTTCCGTCGGCTGGATTGGTGCCGCGCTGACTGCCGGATTCCTGGTGCTGATGATTTACGAAGCCGTCCGGTTCGTTCAGCCGGGACACGCGATGGAATCGCTCGGTGCGAATGCCGTCACGATTCTGTTTTGCGGCGGCCTGGTGGCGCTGACGGCTCAGTTCCGCTGGTTTCCGACGCCGCAGATTGGTTACTTCGCGATTGGTTCGATGATCATTGCCGTGAAATCCGGTGACATCGGGGCGTACTCATTCGGCCGATTGTGGGGAAAACGGAAGCTGATTCCGCGGCTGAGTCCCGGCAAGACGTGGATGGGTGCCGTGGGAGCAATCGTCGGAAGTTCGCTGGGCGGCTGGCTGTGGCTGACATTCGGCGGCGCGCTGTTCGACGAGAAACCATCCGCCGGAAGTCTGCTGGTCGTGCTGGGCTACGGCGCAACAATGGGCCTTGTCGGGCTGATTGGTGATCTTTGCGAATCGCTCATCAAACGCGATGTCGGGCAGAAGGATTCCGCGGCTCTGATGCCTGGGTTCGGCGGTCTGTTGGATCTGCTGGACAGCGTGCTGTTCGCCAGCCCGTTCGCCCTGGCATGGTGGGCTCGGCTGCCTCCGGCCGGCTGAGCGAACGGCAGCCTGCCATCATCCGGACTCGAACCGGGATAAGTGCGACGCAAGTCATTCGTCGTCGCGAATCTCTGGCCGGTGTCGAATCTTCGTACCGGCAATCTGATGCAACGGAACACAGTGTGGTCAAACGTGCCATAACGGATGTCTTTCGAACCACCGACCGCCGGCCGCCGCGCACTGCGATTACGGCCGCTGATACAGCCTGCGCGGAAACGTCCGGGCAGTCGCGCGGCAACGACGTGACGGCCGACGTCGAACGTCCGTGTTTTCGCCCAGCGGTGCGGTACGGAAACCTGACGCTGACGTCGCGATACCTGCTGTCTCCGCTGGCGGGATTCACGACGCTGCCGTTTAGGCGCATCGTTCGCAACATCGGTGGCGTCGGCCTGACGACCACGGATCTGGTGAATGCTCGAGCGCTGCTGGAACGAAACGAGCGCACGATGCAAATGATTGAAACGCATCCCCAGGACCGGCCGTTCGCGGTTCAGATTTTCGGCAGCGATCCGGACTTCATGGCTGCGGCGGCTCAGTTTTTGGTGGACCACGGCGTCGACACGATCGACATCAACATGGGCTGCCCGGTCAATCGCATCGCCGGATCGGGATCGGGGGCCGGCATGATGTGCAACGCTAACGGCACGATCTCGCTGGTGCGAAAAGTTGTGGAAGCCGTGCCGGTTCCCGTCAGCGTGAAGATGCGGCTGGGCTGGGACGATCGCAATCTGTCGGCCCCGTTTTTTGCAAAGGAATTCGAACAGGCCGGTATCTGCGCCGTGGCGATTCACGGCCGGACTCGCGAACAGGGTTTCAGCGGGCGCGTTTCGCTGGACGGAATTCGCCAGGTTGTCGAAGCCGTCGAACGCATTCCCGTGATCGGCAACGGCGATGTGCGTTCCGTCGCGGATGCCGCGATCATGTTAAGAGAAACCGGCTGCCACGGAATTTCCATCGGCCGTGCGGCACTGGCGAATCCGTGGATCTTCCGTCAGCTTGACGAATGGGAACGCACCGGCACGTTTTCACCAGCCGGCACATTCGACGAACGGCTGAACCTGATGATCGGGCAGTACGAGTATCTGGAGGAACGCCACGGCAGTCAGCGCGCGATTGTGCTGTTCCGCAAGATGGCTCACTGGTATCTGAAGGGCATGAGAATCCGCAAGCGGCTTCGCGGTGATTTTCAACTGGTGACGACGCGAACAGAATTCGACGACGCTTTGCAGAGAATTCGCGACGAAGGCCCCGTTGACGGCAATCGGACGGGCGTTTTGCTGGACTGCCCGATTCCCGTCCCCGGCGGTCCGGTCGACAAATGGTGACCATGCGAACTACGGCGACGACACCGTTCGGACGCTGACCACCTGTCGTCTCAGCCTTCGTATTCGGTCAGAAATCCCATGAATTCACGACGGTGTTCCTCTTCGTCAGCCAGAGCCGTGATGCACAGATCCTGCGTGACGTAGTCGACGCCGTCGCACAGCTTGATGATCTTGTTGTACTGAGCGATCGCTCCTTCTTCGGCGGCAATGACTCCCTTGATGACCGCGACGACGTCGGTCGACTTTGACGGCGGCTGCAGAGCCTGCTGGGACGCTTTGAACGCCACACTGCCGGGGACGTGTCCGCCGATCGTCTTGACTCGCCGCGCCAGAGTCTGAGCGTGGCCGAGTTCCGCTGCGACATCAGCCGCCAGAGCCTTCTTGATTTCCTCAGCGCGCACGCCGTCCAGATTCGTCGAATTCGCGATGTAGTTCATCACGGTTTCGATCTCCATCCAGTACGCGACGCAGAGTTCCGTGATGATTTCCTGACGCTTGTCGTCTGACATGACATTCCTCGTTTTCAAAGTGATTTCGATGGATCGGCAAACATCGGCCCCGACAAATTCGCGGGCCGGTCGTTCGCGACACGAAGCTTACCACGTGTGCCCTGCGGCTGCAGCGCACCGGCAGCTGCAGCCGCATCATTCAACCTGATCGCGAGCCTTCAGGACGTTTCGCACCAGCAGTTCCACATGCGATTCGTCGATGAACGGCGACAGCATGTACGATTTCAGCGCCACAATCGGTTCACCGTAATCCGTATGTCGATAGCATTCCGTCATGGAAATACGGACGCCTTCACCGAGCATCGCCTGCCGGTGAAGAACCCGGAACACACGCCGGTTGTAGTCGTTAAACGAACGAAGCTCGTCGAGCGCCGCGGGATCGGTGCGTTCCCGGTCTTTGATCGTCCACGTGTCGACTCCGTCCGGATAGACGCGGAACAGCGTCACCGTGCCGACGTTGTCGCTGTTGAGCACGGTTGTATTCCGATGACCTTCCAGGTGTTCGCGCAACAATTCGGCCATCTCCACCAGGTGCCCCAGGATAACTCGCAGACCCGTCCGGCCGAACAGCAGCAGATTCGCCAGCGCCGACAACACTCCGCCGCCGGGACGCGATGTTTCCAGTGTGTAGACTCCCGGATGACGTTCGCCGGTCTGAAACAGATACGGCATGTCTTCCCGACCTCGCACCAGTGACTGCAGATCCTGACGTTCCTTCACCAGCACCAGACTGGACACGTACGGCGCGAAACCGGTCTTGTGAAAGTCGATGCCGATCGAATCCGCGCGGTGCAGTGCGGAAATCCGACGACATGCCGCCGCGAGAGCTCGCACGGTGCGAGGCCGGAAGTTCAGAGGATTGGCCTCGAAGTCGTAGTCGCTGAACACGGACCACGCCCAGCCGATGACGGCGTCCGCGTGAATGTGCGGGCGATAGTCCAGAGCGAATTCTTCGACCAGACGGTCGCGAATGTCGGCCATCGCCGCGATGTCATCGATTCCCATCGCATCCGTCGTACCCATCGTGGCAATCATCGCGACGATTCGCCGACCGCTGCGGATCGCTTCCCTCGCGGCGGCTTCAAACGCGTCAATGCGGATGTCATTCGACGTCGATGTGGGAATCGTGACGACATTCTTTTCTCCGATCCCCAGCCATCCGGCGACATTCAGCCGGCAGTAATGTCCCTGTCGCGACGTCAGCAGAACGCCGTTGGCGGCGACTCCCTGGTCCATCGCGTCGGGCATCGCTTTTTCCAGCCCGATCTTCACGCCGTACAGAACCGTTCCTGTACCGCCAAACGTAAACACTCCGGCGGCGCGCTTCGGATCGTAGCCGACAAGGTCCGCCGTCATCGACGTGACGCGAGCTTCCGCAACTTCGACGCCGTACGCGCTGTCGTCGGACACCAGATTCGGGTTGTAGATCGCCGGTAGCAGCGATCCGATGATGGCGGGAATCGTCGACGGCGGTGTGACGTTGATCTGAGTCCGCGGGTGCCCCCAGATCGGCATACCGTTCAGCGTCGCGACCAGTTGTTCGCTGACACGTTCAACCGTCGACGATTCGTCGGCGATGCGAGCCTGTTCCGCCTGTTCATAATCCAGCGGCATCGCTTTGCCCAGCAGCGGGATTTCCGACTTCATCCCGTCAACGTGATCCAGAGCTCGCAGAATCGAAAAGACGAAATATGAATCGTGCATTCTGTCCGAAACGGGAGCCGGAAATGCAGAACGAAGCTGATTCAGAATGCTGTGATAAGCGGGAGTTCCCACGTGTGTTTCCGGTCCTGTTGTTGAGTGTCGTGAGTCACATCTCGTTTCGAGGGTCCGCCGTTCCTCTCGTTCCGAGGCTCCAGCCTCGGAACGCGCTGCCAGGAAGGCTCCGCCTTCGCGAACGGTAATGCGTGGGGCAGATGAGAATCTACCCGCCAGCCGCAGGCAGAGCCTGCAAGGCAGAGCGTTCCAGGGCTCCAGCCCTGGAACAAGTCAAAGGAACGAGTGGAAGGCGAGTTTTGGACATTTGCCGCACGCTCACGTGAACGCTGTCGCTTTCGGCTTTATAGTCTGCAACTGGCGGCGCGCAACACGTGACGACAGAAGACGCGCAGTCCGAACTTTGTCACGTTTCGCCACTGCCACCAACTCGCATCCCGCCGGGCTTCCATTCTGACCAACCCTGCAATTGATGAAGAACGAACCAAGATCGGGCAGCGTCAACGCTGTCTGGACAATGCCCCTGGCGGCGGGATCGGCGATACTGGTGCTGGTTTCGCTGCTTCGGCTGGGGCCGCCGGATTCGGCGAAACTTCGTCCGCCGCTGCTGGTTTTTGTCGCGGCCGGAATGCGGGCTCCCGTGGAGGAAATCGCTGATCGCTATGAGGACGAATTCGGAGTTCCCATCCAACTGCACTTCGGCGGTTCGAACACGCTGTTGAATCAGCTTCAGGTCGCCGGCGGTTCGTCACCGGACTTGTTTCTGGCGGCGGATGAGTTCTACATCGACCGGGCCATTGAGCTGGGACTGGCGTCGGAAACTCTGCCGATTGCCGTTCAGCGACCTGTGATTGCCGTCAGGAAGGATTCTCGCCGGCAGATTCGCGCGATGGCAGACTTGCTGCGTGATGATGTGCGCGTGTCGCTCGCCTACGCCAATCAGGCGGCGATTGGCCGAGTCACGCGGAAACAACTGCAGGGCATCACCACGGCCGACGGCACACTGTGGCAGCAACTGGAAGCTCACGTGACGCGGACCGGAGCGTTCAAACCCACGGTCAGCGATGTCGCCAACGACGTGAAGCTGGGAGCCGTGGACGCCGCCATTGTCTGGGATTCGACGGTCGCCATGCCCGACTATCGCGACGAACTGCAGGCGGTGGATGTTCCCGAACTGGCTGCCGGGCAGAGCCTGATCAGTGTCGCCGTTTTGAATACGTCAGCGGATCCCGGTGCCGCTGTCGATTTTGCACGGTTCCTGGCCGATCCGAACCATGGTCGGAAAGTCTTTGAAGACTATGGCGTTCGGCCTTATGTTGCCGCCGACAAGGTCCCGGAAAGCTCATCGCAATGAGCCCGCCAGTCCAGCCGGAAGCGTCGGCCGATCCAAATTCGCAGACACACCGTTCCACCGACCGCAGTTCTCGACGCGTGTCGCTGTCGGACCGAGCGTTCTTTGTCTGCCTGTCGATCATCAGCGGAACCTACGTTCTGCTGATTGTGGCGATGCTGGCCGCCGACGCCTGGTACGTCGCGGAAAAAACGATCGATGCCGCTGCCGGCAAAGGTCACTCGCTGTCAGCTCTGTTTCTGGAAAATCCGATTGCGGAAGCACTGGCGGATCGCCGGATTCGCTATTCGATCTGGCTGAGTCTGATTTCCTGCAGTCTGTCGGCGGTGCTGTCGCTGGTTGTGGCAGTTCCGATGGGATACCTGCTTTCGCGGCACAACTTTTTTGGAAAGAGACTGCTGGATGCGGTGCTGGACATTCCCATCGTCCTGCCGCCGCTCGTGGTTGGCCTGAGTCTGCTGATCCTGTTTCAGTTCGCGCCGCTTGCATTCGTTGCCGGCCGCGTCGTGCATCAAATTCCCGCGGTCGTGCTGGCTCAGTTTTCGGTGGCCTGTGCGTTTGCGGTCAGGACGATGAAATCCACCTTCGACCACATTACTCCCCGCTGCGAACACGTCGCGATCTCACTGGGATGCACACGGGCTCAGGCGTTCGGAATGGTGGTGTTGCCGGACGCGTCCCGAGGCATGCTGACCGCGCTGACGCTGGCCTGGGCGCGGTCGCTGGGTGAATTCGGTCCGCTGCTGGTCTTCGCCGGCATGACACGCATGAAGACGGAAGTGCTGTCAATGACCGTTTACCTGGAACTTTCCGTCGGCAACATCGAAGCCGCGGTGGCGGTGTCTCTGATTATGGTGGTCGCGGCCGTCACCGTGCTGATCGTCGCTCGACGATTCGGAGCGCATCTGGAAGAAGCGGAAACAACCGCCGACGCGCGACACCGGTCGTAAGGCGTGAAGAAGATGAGAGTCGACTTGCCAGCCTTGCCAGCCGCAGGGCGCAAGGCCCGGTTCCCCGCATACGCAACCGCGGCTAGCGCCGTGCGGCTCGCGAGCGGGTGTCAATTCATCTGCCGCACGACTGGTGCTTTTTGGCCACCGGGGAACCGTCCGCCGTGAACCTTCGGTCGCGCAAAAAAAATCCCGGAAGCAGCGAATCCCAGGGGGGCGGAGGACTCAAGCTGCTTCCGGGGGCGATTGGCAAGTTGTTGCCAGTTTGACACAATTCATTTCGTCGTTTGACGTCGTGCTGTGTCTGGCCGAACGGTACGACGATTCGAAAAACGGGTCAATACGTGTTCAGGCTGTCACCGCTGCCGCATGCTCCCGCGACCAGTCTTCTAACGCATTGTCAGATAACGTCTTACAAGCAGTGCTGCCGATTTCCGGCAACTTCTGCCGAGGCAGATTCGAGACAATTTCGGGACAAACTTTGAAAAATGCACACTGTGCGAATCAGATTCTGCGACTGCGGTCGGGACAGCCGTACCGCGTGCCGGATGCTGCAGCCGCAGGGTTCCATGGTCGCTCGCCGGCGCGCCGCAGTGGAGTGCCGGTGACTGTGCTTCCACAGCTGACGGCACCTGACATTTGCCCTGGCCAACGTGTCTTGATGTGTGGCACTGACTGCGCCGGTGCGCTGGCGTCGCGAAAACCACTGGCACAGCCATTGCCACACAACTGATGATCAATTCAGTGCTGACAAAGCACGACAGGATGGAACGATTTCCATGAGCGATGAACTGTTCTCAGTCGCCGGTCAGATCGTGCTGGTCACGGGAGGCAGCCGGGGCATCGGAAAAGCGATCGCCGGCGGCTTCGTCAGTCGCGGCGCAACGGTCGTGATCTGCAGCCGCAACCTGGAATCCGTTGACGCAACTGTCCGCGAACTCAGTCGCGACGGCGGCAGCATCTCCGGACTGGCCTGCGACGTCGCGAACTCGGAAGACGTCACGTCCACCGTTCAGAAAACGCTTCAGCAGCACGGCCGCATTGACACTCTGCTCAACGTCGCCGGAGTCAACCGCCGCAAGCGAGCCGAACAGGTGACCGCCGATGACTACCGGTTCATCATGGACACCAACCTGAAAGGCGCGTTCGAAATGTGCCAGGAAGTCGGGCGTCACATGATCGAACGAAAGTCGGGCGTGCAGATCAACGTTGAGTCGCTAAACACGTACATGCCGCTGAAGGGCGTGTTGCCGTACGCCATCAGCAAGTTCGGAATGCTGGGAATGACTCGCGGACTGGCTCTGGAATGGGGGCAGCACGGCATTCGGGTCAACAGCCTGGCTCCCGGCTTTATCCTGACGGACCTGACCGAAAAGCTGTGGTCAGACCCGACAATGCAGGATTGGAATCGAGCGCAATGCTCCGCTGGGACGTCTGGGAGTTCCCGACGACATGGTCGGTACTGCCATCTTTCTGGCTTCAAAGGCGTCGGCGTTCATGACCGGTCAGACGCTGTACGTCGACGGCGGATTCAGCAGCGGCTGGAGCTGGCCGATTCCGCTGGATTGACGGTCCAGTCACCCGCACCCGACACTCGACCGCCTGACGCGTGCCCCACTGGTCCTCTCGCCGTCGCCGTCCCGAATTCGACAGTCACCGATCTGACGAATCGTCACGCTCGTTCGCGATAGATGATACCCCTGTTCTCCCTGAATCCGGAAAGCCACTTGAATCGATGCCCCTGGTTAATCCCGTAGCCGACGCTGACGCTGTCGACAAAGCCGCTCAGGCGTTTACCCGCATCCGAGAAGTCCTGGGAGTCGAAGAGATTCCCGAGATCTTCCGTTACATGGCCAGCGTGCCGACTTTCGTCCATGACTTCTTCATGAACTTCCGCAAGTTCGTGCTGTCGGACGGCAAGCTTGACGAAAAATCCAGGCTGCTGATCGCGGTCGCCGTCGCGGGACAATGCGGCTGCCAGACGCTGCTGCAATATATCCGCGAACTGGCCGAAGCCCGAGACATCAGCGTTCAGCAAATCACCGACGCGCTTGCCGTCGGGGCCACGAATTCGATGTACAACGTGCTGTTCAAGTTCCGCGACATCAGCGGCAGCGCAGTCTTCGAAGGCATGCCCGTGGGCCTGCGGGCTCACACGTTTCACGGCACGTCCCTGCCGGAGGAAACAGTGGAACTTATCAACCTGGCACTCAGCGACATCAATTCCTGCAAACCCTGCACGTCGTCTCACGTCGCCAAAGCCAGCCAGTTGAAAATCGCTGACGAAGCGATCTACGAAGCCATTCAATGCGCCGCCACGATGGTTGCGGGAAGTCAGTTCCTGCGATCGATCGGTGTGGCCTGACAGCAATGCCGTTCCGCGTTTGCCACCTGTTGTTCGATTTCAGCGTCGATCCGTCAACAAGCGGCGTCGAAGCAGTTCCTGCGCCTTGACGCCGGCAGGGCGTCCACGAAGAACCGCTTGAAAGTATCGCGCGTCCGCGCGCGTGGCCGCACCGATTTTCTGCTATAAACGCCGAAGAATTTCCTCCACTTTGCGGGCGAGGAGAATGGACGGGGCTCGCGGAGAAATTGAACGCCGGTGGGGTTGGGCGAGCCGATTGCTCTCGACATCAGACTGCTTCGTTCCGCAACAGCGTCTCGACACTACCGGTGGAATTTCACAAAGCGTCCAGGACGCGGTGCCGAGTCGGGAAGGTCCACCGGATGTCCGTCGCAAACGACCGGGATTCCGTTGACCAGCACATCACTGACGCCGCCGGCCGGAGTCTGCGGATTGTCGTAGGTTGCCTGATCGCGGATCGTGGCCGGGTCAAACACAACTACGTCTGCGAACGCTGCTTCGCGAATCCGGCCGCGATCCTTCAGTCCGAACTTTTCGGCGGCGTGACCGCTGAGTTTGTGGATGGCGTCTTCCAGTGAAAACAAGCCTCGCTCACGAACACACGAACCCAGCAGCCGGGCCGCGGAACCGAACTGCCGGGGATGTATCAGGCCTGAGTCAGCGTGAATTCCGTCGCTGCCCATCATGTACAGATCGTGCTGCAGAAATGGATCGATCTGCCGGTCATCGCCTTCCAGATAAACGCACAGCACAGCCATGCGTTCTTCGATCAGCAGGTTCAGCAGCGCTTCTTCGGCAGGCAGCCCGGTTTCTTCAACGTAGTCGCTCAGCAGCTTTCCCTGATGACAGGAATTTTCGCGTCCGGGCAGCCAGGCGATGCGGATGTTGTCCAGATCCAGCTTGTATGTTCGCAGGCAGTCGCGAAATCGTTCGCGTGTGTCAGGATGATTCAGCTTTCCCATCGCGGCCAGAGGCCCGTCTTCCCAGACGTCATACGGCAGCAGATAGTTCAGCATCGTGGAACCGGGCAGATACGGGTAAACGTCGAAACTCAGCGGCACCTGTTGGCGAGCTTTCTCCAGCCACGCCATCACCTCATCCGTCGGCTGGCCGGCGCGAGCCTTCAGGTGCGAAATGTGCAGACTCGCGCCGGATTCGACAGCGATCCGCAGAGCTTCGTCCAGAGCGGGCACCATTCCCAGCTTGTAACGAATGTGAGTCGCGTACAGTCCTCCGAATTCCGCGACGACTCTGCAGGCCTCGATCAGTTCGTCCGTTGTCGAAAAACACTGCACGATGTAATCCAGCCCCGTCGACAGACCGACGGCTCCGGCTTCCATGCCGCGGCGGATCTCCGTCCGGATCGACGCCATCTGTTCCCGGCTCGGCGGCTGCGAACCGAATCCGCAGATCAGCGAACGAACGTTGGCGTACGGCACATGCATCAGCGCATTCTGAGTCGTGCGGCCTTCAACGCACTGCATGAATTCTTCCAGTGACCGCCAGCCTTCGTATTCGTCCAGCCGCAGGCCGTCGAGTGCTCTCAGATAGAAGAACCATTCCCGCCACGTGTTTTCGTCGACGGGGGCATATCCGATGCCGTCCAGCAGCAGCACTTCCGAAGTGAATCCCTGCAGAATCTTCGCGGCCTGCAGCGGCTGCTTCAGCATCCAGCCGTCCGAATGGTTGTGAACGTCGACAAACCCCGGCGCGACAATTTTGCCGGCAGCGTCAATCGTGATCGTGGCCGCAGCGTCCGCAAGATTTCCCACAGCAGTAATCCGATCACCGACGATGCCAACGTCTGACACGACCCGCGGCGCGCGGCTGCCGTCGATGACCGTTCCCGAACGAAGGATGATGTCGAACATAACGATCCCGGTAAGAACAAACGACATGTCACGAAAGCCGGATGCTATCCTGGCAACGCAGCAGATTGCGAACCGCGCTGCCGACCCGGAGACACCCTATCCTGCTCCTGGAACCCACTGCCAGGAAGGCTCCGCCTTTCGGATCGCTGCTATGGCTCGCCGCCTGAAAGTGCAGGCTGAGCCTGCAAGGCACGGCGTTCCAGGGCAGGAGCCCTGGAACGAGGCGTCGTTCAGGAAATTGCTCCCTGGCAACCCGAACCCGCTCCGGCGGTGCAGCCGTAGCAATGCTGGCCGGTCGCGATTGGCCGCGAACGCAGAGCTGTCGCGTTGAAGTCCCGGATGTGTGTCGGCAGACCGGAAAGCAGTTTCATGTCCAGCATCTGATTGAAGTCACAGTCAAACAGATAGCCGTCCCACGAAACGGACAGCGTTGTGCGGCACATCAATCCGGGGACTGTCTGCGGGTTCCATGCACCGATCAGTTTCTGCAGATAATTGTCGTATTGACCGCGGGAAATCAGGTCGTCCAGAAACCGGCTGATGGGCATGTTGGTGATGGTGAACAGACGGCTGAACGTGATGCCGTATCGTTCGTGCAGTTCGCGGCGGTATGCTTCTTCGAGAGTTGCCTGCGGCGGAGGAAGTGCGGGCCCCTGCGGGTTGTAGACCAGCGTCAGGTCCAGTCCGCTGTCCGGTCGGCCGTAGCCAAGTTCATTCAGCCGCCGCAGAGCATCGATCGATTTTTCGAAGACGCCGTCGCCGCGCTGAGCGTTGGTGTTTTCCGCCAGATAGCAGGGCAGCGATGCAACGATGTCAACGCGATGTTCGGCCAGGAATTCCGGCAGATCGTCAAAGCCCGGAGCGAGCAGTATGGTCAGGTTGCACCGGTCAATGATGCGTCGCTTCAGGCGCGACGCTTCGGCGACGATCCAGCGGAAGTGCGGGTTCATTTCGGGAGCGCCGCCGGTGATGTCCAGCGTGGGAATGTCGTGTTCTTCAAGCACGCGCAGGCATAGTTCGGCGGTTTCGCGATTCATGATTTCGCGGCGATCCGGCCCGGCGTCGACATGACAGTGGCGGCACGTCTGGTTGCACAGCTTGCCGACGTCGATCTGCAGAACCTCAATCCCGGACGCTCGCAGCGGACCGTGACCGGATTCGAGCACGCTGTGTTCGAACGGCTTTTGATCGCCGGATTGCAGGATCTCACGCTGCCGAGCGGTGTCGGCCAGTGGATTGTCTTGACGGAGCAGCGTCAGCATCGATGGGTTCCGGGATCGGATGGCGGTGTAGGCTGGGACCGGATCAGCAGCAGGGCGTGTCGGAGCCACAGCAGTCGCCTGCCGCTTCCGATGTCACTCGATAACCGGCACCTTTTGTTTCTTTCGGATCGCGCCGTTTGGAGCGGCGGCAATCGAAGGCTTCGGCCTGTTCTGCGGGCACACGTTCCAGCGGTTCGATCGCGTCGAACATGCCGGTGTACGGTTCTGACTGCAGCAGGCGAAACGTTTTCTCGCAGACCGCCATCCGTTCTCCGCGAGGATAGACGTGTCCGTCGTCATCCTCGACTTTCCGAAACGGGCCGCGGTAGATCACGGCCTGATTGTGTTCCATGCACGGCCCCTGTTTGCCCTTGAAGGCCTGCACCGTGACGGAACGAAACTCGATCCCTTCCACGGTCTGCCACGGTTCCGAAGTCCGGCTGACGATGCTGATGCCGTGAAAGCCCGCTTCTTCGAAAGCCTGCAGAAACCGGTCTTCCCGAAACGCCCCTGATATGCATCCCGACCACAGTTCCGGCTGCTGCTGCAGATGAACCGGCACATCTTCATCGCTGACGATATCGCTGATAACGGCACGTCCGCCGCGTTTCAGCACGCGGAAGATTTCCGCAAACAACTGACGACGATCTTCGGTGCGGACAAGATTCAGCACGCAGTTGGAAACCACACAGTCAATCGAATCATCGGAAACCAGCGGCTGATCGCGGCGCAGCTGGTCTTCCAGAGCTCGCTGCCGCAGCCAGTCATCCCGGTCGCGAATGGAGGTTCCCTGAAGTTCGCGAGTCAGCAGGTCGAGATCCAGGCGAAGGTCCTGAATCAAACCGCAGCGGAACTCCACGTTGGAATAACCCAGCTTCGACGCGACCTCGTCCTGATAACGTCGCGCCAGAGCCAGCATTTCCGAATTGCAGTCGACGCCGATGACCTTTCCCTGCGCGCCGACGACCTGCGCCGCGATGTAGCAGACCTTGCCGCCGCCGGAGCCGAGATCCAGAACCGTGTCGCCGGGACGCACCCATTGAGTCGGGTCGCCGCAGCCGTAGTCGCGTTCCAGAATCTCCGACGGAATCACTTCCAGATATTCCGCGTTGTAACGCACCGGACAGCACAACGCGGGCTGCACCGCCTGGGCTCCCGCGGAATATCGAAGACGGACCGAGACTTCCGGGTCCATGGTCTGAGGAGCTGACGTCATGAGCGCTGGTTGCTTTCGAAAACTGACAGAAGGAAGTGAGCGAACACGCCGCCCCGGTTCAACCGACCGGTGGGTTCGTTCGGTGCAGGGACAACGCACAGTACCGATTCGATTGATTCGCCGCATCGTTCGAAGCGTGTTTCGTTCGCGGTGACCGGCTTCGTTCGCGGTGACCGGCTTCGTTCTTAGACTCGCGGGATGAAATGACGTCGGCAGAATATCAGGCAAGTCCGGGTCCTGCACGAGGTCACGAATGTTGCGACGGACGTGTGTTGTTCCTGCGGCGATGCCTGAGAAATCTCCCTGAGTCGTTTGAACTGAGCCGGCAGCAGCACGACGGCTGGCGATCGCTCCACCGCGCGAAGTTGTTTCTTCAGCGGGTGACGGTAACCTGTCCGCGAGTTGCCGGGTGCTGTGGCATCGTCTTCGCCGCGGCCGCATTCAGCGGTAATGTAGATCACACAACTCACGAATCGCGTCCGTGGAGTCTGCCGTGACGAAAGTTCGTCGACCAGTCCTGTGCCTGTGCTGCTGTCTGGTAATCGTGACGGCTGGCCGACCGCCTGCTGCAACAGCGGACGAAGATTCCGAAGTGCTGGCCGAATATCGAGCCGCAGCTCTGGAACACGGCGACGCCGAACGCGGAAAGGTGCTGTTCGAAGCCAGAGAAACCGCCTGCAACAAGTGCCACGCCATCAACGGGCGCGAACGTCTGGCCGGTCCGGATCTGGCGGTCGTCGGCGACAAGCTGACTCGCGAACAACTCATCACAGCGGTTCTGGAACCGAGTGCCGGCATTCATCCGGACTACGCGGCGACCACGATTGTGCTGAAGTCGGGAAAAACGGCCACCGGCGTCGTTCGGAACCGTGACGATACAGCGCTGGAGTTGTTCGACGTCGAGGGCAGGGTCTTCTCAATCGTCTCGGCCGACATCGAAGAAGAACACCGCGCGACGACATCACTGATGCCGACCGGCCTGCACAAGACTCTGAACGCCACACAGTTCTCGGACCTGATCGCTTACCTGACGACTCTGCGGCAGAAGGTCGACGTGCGGCCAGGCATGCCGGCGGAGATTCCCGTCCTGCAAAAGCCCATCCGCCTTCAGCCGTTTCACTCCGACGACATGAAGTTTGACCATCCCGTCTGGATCATCGCCATGCCGGGAACTCGCAACACGTTCCTGATTGTCGAACAGCAAACCTGCCGCATCTGGCGGCTGGAAAAAAACGACGCTGGTCACGACAGAAAGACGCTGTTCGCCGATCTGAGCGACGAATCGATTTCCGGGCAATACGAAGGAGTGATGTGCCTGGCATTTCACCCGGATTTTCTGAACAACCGCCGATACTTTTTGAACCATCACGTTCGCGAAGACGGGATCTTTTCTCCTGTCATCATCGAACGGAAAGCCAGCGAAGACTTCACACGCGATGCGGGCGAGCCGTCCCGGCGGCTGCTGAAGATTCCTCAGGGAACCGACCTGCACTGGGGAGGCATGCTGGCGTTTGGTCCTGACGGTTACCTGTACATCGGCGCGGGCGACGCCGGGCCGCAGGAAGATCCGGAAGGCCACGGTCAGGATCTGAGCATTCTGCCGGGCAAGATCCTGCGGATCGACGTCGACAACGCATCCGGCGACCGACCATACGCGATCCCCGACACGAATCCGTTCCGCAGCGCCGGCAACGGCGTGAAACCGGAAATCTGGGCGTACGGATTTCGCATGCCGTGGCGGTTTAGCTGGGATTCCAAAACCGGCGACTTGTGGGTCGGTGAAATCGGCCAGAACCTGTTCGAAGAAGTCACCATAGCGCGCGTCGGTGAAAATCACGGCTGGAATGTCTATGAAGCGTTCCTGCCGTTTTCCGAACAATACCGGCGCGAAGGTGAAATGTTCGTGCCGCCCGTGTTTTCGTATCGCCGCAAAGACGGAGTATCCGTGACGGGAGGATACGTCTACCGCGGATCACGCAGCCCGTCGTACGAAGGAGCCTACGTGTTCAGCGACTTCGAATCGAAACAAATCTGGGCACTGACTCAGGCCGACCGCCAACTGATCAAAGTCCGGCACATCGGCGAATGCCCCGAACAGCCGGCGTCCTTCGGAATCGACAGCGACTACGAACTGTTCATCGTCGGGTACCAGGGCACGATCTATCGCGTGGTCCTGGATGATTCTGTTTTTGAATGATGCGGCACAAGACTGACGCAACCTGGCCGAAGAGCCGCCTGTCGTTCGACACGACGGCATGGTTGGGCGCGCGTTCGTCGCGTCGCCATGCCGCTCGCTCGGGTTGAACGGTCGAATACACAGGAATACGATTCATGAATCCACGTGCAATGAAAATGTCAGTGGCTGTGCTGCTCACGCTGGCTGTGTCGATGCCCGTTCAGGCGGACGAAGCGCTGCATGAACTTCGCGTGCGGATATTGGGTGATGACAATTCGCCGGCCGCCGCGCGGGTTGTGGTGCGGGCGAGTGACAGTCGCGAGGTTGCTCCCGAAGGAGCGGCCGTGCGAAAGACGAAGGCCGGAGAATCGTACTTCTACGCCGACGGTTCGTTTCAGGCGGAAGTGCCGCCGGGACGTATGTTCCTGAAAGTGTCGGGCGGTCTTGAATTCGTTCCGCAGACGGTATTGATCGATGCGAATTCCGATGCCGAACTGACCGTGCATCTGCAGCGCTGGGTCGATATGGCGTCGCGAGGCTGGTATTCCGGTGATTCGCACGTGCATCTGAACACAGGCGGAACGATGGGCGTCACCGTCGCGGATGCTCTGGTGGCGGCTCGCGCGGAAGGGGTGAACTTCGTCAACCTGTGCATCTCCAACAACAAGGGTGACGATATTCGCGATGCCGACATGATCAGCGGCCGCCCGGAAGCGATTTCCACCGATCGGCACCTGCTGGTGTTCGGTGAAGAAATGCGAAGTTCGATTTACGGTCATATGCAGTTCTTCGGAATTCAAGAACTGGTGGAACCGCAGTACACCGGATTCGATGATACTCCCAACCACTTTGACTTTCCGGCGAACTATGTGATGGCGGCGGAAGCCTGTCGACAGGGTGGAGTCGTGACCTATGGTCATCCGATGTTCGCCGGACAGCCGTCGGCGTTCAGCGACGATCTGACCGCCGGCAGCGGTGCGGCTCGCGAACTTCCCGTCGACGCCATCCTGAACGTGACTCAGGCCGTGGACCTGATGTCGTATAACAGCGACGAAGATCTGTCGGCGGAATTGTGGTACCGACTGCTGAACTGCGGCCTGAAACTTTCCGCCTGCGTCGGAACGGATGCGCTGCTGGATCAGTCAACGGAACCGATGGGCGGCAGCCGCGTCTACGTCAAAACAAACGGCCCGCTGACGATGGAGAACTGGCTGGATGGCCTGGCGAACGGTCGCACGTTTGTCACCAACGGTCCGATCCTGCAGTTGTCCGTCAACGGTGCGGAACCCGGTGATTCGCTGTCCGCGGAATCAGACAGCGTCCGTGTGAAAGCCGTCGTCGAAAGCCATGTGCCGTTTGACCATGTGGAAATCATCGTCAACGGCACGGTCGCTGTCGACAACAGCGTCGCTGCAGCGTCTGGAGCATGCAACGGTTCAGCGGTATCAGTTCGAAGCGGATGTTCCGCTGAACCACAGCAGTTGGATCGCTTTGCGAGTTCGCGGCGGCGATCATGCCGATGTCTTTGACGGACCCGTGTGGCTTCATACCAGCCCGGTGTATGTTCTGAAGGACGACCTGCCGATCCGTAATCCGGACGACGCGGAGTACTTTGTGGAATGGATCGATCAACTGCTGCGAGTCGTCGCCGCGAAATCGATACGCCTCAGCGGAAGACCGGCAGCAGGTGGAATCGCTGTTTCAAGAGGCCCGCGCCGAGTTGGCTCACCGAGCCGTTCGGACCGCGGAATGACGCCGTCGGGATGCGATGTTCCTGTGCCGGGAAGACGTGGCCGCCGCCGTGACAGATGCCGCCGGCACGGTGACATCCCGCGCGATCAGCGGGATGCGTTGCGTCACACGGCCCGGGCAGCCTATTCCGGCTTGTCGTTATCGCTGCGATTGTCGCGGGCAGGGATCTTCAACACGCGCCTTTGGCAAGACCAATCTGTTCGACGCCCCGGTGACACGGATTCCCGTTTTCGGATCCGTGTAGATCACGTGAGTGTGTGTGCTCGTTGCCGGATGAGTCAGTTTTCCAACGGAGTCTGCGGCGTAGATGCCTTGCCTTACTGCCATGGCGAGAATGGTGTTGTCGAACTCCGAGCCGGCAGCTTTGGAGTGCGATGATCGAGCATCGCTTTCTTCTCAAGGTAGCGTGGACTGCCGAGGAGTCGTTCGGTTCAGGTGAAGCCGGAGGTTCAGGGAGATCGAAAGCGGCGACCAGTCGCCGCACTCCAAATGCCGCGTGATGTCATCGCAGCACGCCGCAAATGAGCTTTCCGACAACTGCGCCGCACAACTTTTTCAAATTACGAGCCAGCTTTGGAGTGCGATGTTCCAGCATCGCTTTGGTTCTCAAGGCAGCGTGGACTGCTGGCGCATCGTTCGGTTCACGGACGTCGCAGCCTCAGGGAGATCGAATGTGGCGACCAGCCGCCGCACCAAAAGCGGGATGTCGCATCGGACGTTCTCCGGCACATGCGGCTCGGCGGAGCCTCGCCCTCCCGGTCATCGGTCGAGCAGCGGTGCCAAGATGAGGTAGCGGTGGGATGCCCCTGTGTCCCGAATCCTCGATCCCGGTGACTGTGGCCGGTACACTCACGTCCCGCCATCACACGAACGCAGCAGAGACTTCACATTCATGCCGTCAGAGCAGATTCAGGTTCCCACTCTTCGCCGCTATCTGGTTCCGTTTGAGCCGAAGCGGGTGCCGCATCTGTTTGCCGACGTGCTGATCATTGGAGGCGGCATCGCGGGAACTCGCGCGGCACTGGCGATTGACCGGTCGCTGCGGACGATTGTTGTCACGAAGGACCGATTGCAGCAGTCCAACAGCACCTACGCTCAGGGAGGCATCGCGGGCGTGCTGGATCCGCTGGACGACTTCGCCAGTCACATCGCAGACACGATCGCCGCCGGTAAGGGCATGTGTGACGAGGACGTTGTCGAACTGGTGGTCCGCGAGGCTCCGGAGCGCATCCGGGAGCTGATTCGCTACGGAGCGGAATTCGATCGCGTCGAAGGCCAGCTGGCTCTGACGCTGGAAGGCGGCCACAGCCATCCGCGAGTCGCTCATGCGCTCGGTGACGCGACCGGTCAGGAAGTCATGCGCGCCATGCATCGCACGGCCATCGAATCCGGCCACATCGATGTCTGGGAGCAGACCTTCACCATCGACCTGCTGACTCGCGACGGCGTCTGCTGCGGAGCTTTGGTGTGGAACGCCAATCACGGACGAACGTTTGTCTGGGCCAAGCAGACGATTCTGTGTACCGGCGGTGCGGGAGCGATCTATCGCGAAACCACGAATCCTCAGATCGCCACCGCCGACGGCCACGCTCTGGCATATCGAGCCGGCTGTGAAGTTCGCGACATGGAATTCATGCAGTTCCATCCGACCGTGCTGTACATCGCGGGAAGTTCCCGACATCTGATTACCGAAGCCGTCCGCGGTGAAGGAGCCCATCTGGTCGACTGTACCGGCTACCGTTTCATGGGCGACTACAATGACGCTCTGGAACTGGCGCCGCGGGACGTCGTCAGCCAGGCAATCACGCTGCAGATGGCAAAGACGTCTCATCCGTGTGTGTACCTGGACCTGTCTCCCATCGGCGCGGAGAAGATCCGTCGCCGGTTTCCGCATATCGGAAAAGTGTGTTCCGACTTCGGGCTGGACATCACGACGGATCGCGTACCGGTGCGGCCGGGAGCTCACTACATGGTCGGCGGCGTGACGACGGATACGGAGGGCCGCACGAGTCTGCCGGGATTGTGGGCAGCCGGCGAAGTCACATCCACCGGGCTTCACGGAGCCAACCGGCTGGCGAGCAACAGCCTCCTGGAAGGAGTCGTCTTCGGCCTGCGGTGCGGCCGGCACGCTTCAGACGCCGCGATGGAGATGTCAGACAACTTTACCGCGCCGCCGCTGGTGTCTCTGCCCGGAATCCAGCCTGATCAGGACGGTGGCCTGGACCTGGCCGACATCCGAAATTCGCTGCGCAGCCTGATGTGGCGAAGTGTGGGAATCAGCCGCAACGAACGCGACCTGACAGCCGCCCGTCAACAGCTCGACTTCTGGGCCAATTACGTCTGCCGCCGAGACCTGCCGAACCCGGAAGGCTGGGAACTGCAGAACATGATGCTGGTCGGCCGCATCATGACCGCCGCCGCACTGGCTCGACGCGAAAGCCGCGGAGTCCACTTTCGCAGCGACTTTCCTGAGACCGACCCGAACCAGGCCCGACACATCGCCGTGAAGTCCTCGGGTTAGCACTCCGGTTTCGGCCGCGGTCCCGGGAGGCGTCTTCAAGATCGAACTCGAATTCCGCCGCGTCGGTTCGAACTGTTCAGAGTCCCGTCGCAGGAAGGAGAATGCATCAATCGGAGCAGCCGTCGCCAGTGTACCGTCGCGCGACGTGTAACTGACCCTTCCGCGAAATCCAACAGGTCGACTCGGGGAGTTTCCGAATCGCCGGGTTGAGGCGGGACGGTTCGCCTGAGCGAAACTTCGCCGCTACACTTCGCCCCGTTGATTCGACCGGACTTCAGCGATTTCGGAGTGCATTGCCATGCCCGTGCAGTGGAAGGGTGTCTTTCCCGCCGCGACAACTCAGTTCAACGACGATCAGTCGCTTAACATCGATGCGACGCTGAAGCATCTGGACGTCATGCTGGATCAGGGCATTCACGGATTGATCATGCTGGGAACCGTCGGTGAGAACTGCTCACTGCAGCCCGCCGAAAAGCTGGAGGTTCTGAGGGCCACGGTGCAGCATGTCAACGGGCGGGTTCCCGTGCTGAGCGGTGTTTCCGAGTACACGACAGCCGGCGCTGCCGGGTTTGCCGCCGACGCTCAGGCGGCCGGATGCGACGGACTCATGGTGCTGCCGGCGATGGTCTACAAGTCGGACGTTCGCGAAACGGTCGCGCATTTTCGAACCGTCGCTGGGGCTTCCGATCTGCCGATCATGATCTACAACAATCCGGTTTCCTACGGGATTGATATCAGGCCGCACACGTTTGTCGACCTGGCGGACGAACCGAAGATTGTGGCGATCAAGGAATCGTCCGAAGATCCTCGCCGCATCACCCACCTGAAAAACCTGTGTGGCGACCGCTACCTGCTGTTCTGCGGCGTTGATGACGTCATTCTGGAATGCCTGATGCTGGGAGCCGTTGGCTGGGTGTCCGGACTTGTGAACGCGTTTCCGGCGGAAAATCGCCTGCTGTGGGATCTGGCGACCAGCGGCCAATGGGAAAAAGCTCTGCAGGTTTACCGCTGGTACACGCCGCTGCTGCAGCTCGACACGCTGCCGAAGCTGGTGCAATACATCAAACTTGCCGTACAGGAATGCGGCTTCGGCTCGGAAGTGACTCGCGCCCCGCGCCTGAAAATCGAAGGCGAGGAACGCCAGCGCATTCTGAAAATTATCCACGACGGCATTGCGTCCAGGCCGCGACAGTGATCGGCCCGGTGATTCGATGAACGCCGATTTGCAACGGTTGCCGGGAGTCAGGGCTCCTGAGTTCCCAGGCGGGCGACGTCTTTGGAGTGCGGCGACTGTTCG